>JACCZJ010000085.1 GCA_013696065.1 Nocardioidaceae bacterium | reverse complement strand
GTGGAGATGGAAGCCATCCATGCCGACGACGACTGCGGTGCCGGCGCGTGAGTCGCGTTCGAAGACCGCCGCTAGAGCGTTGGCGAGATCGGACTTCCCGGCGCCGGGAGGCCCTGCCAGGCCCAACAGGAAGCGTGGCCTCTCACTGACACGTCGTTTCAGGTGCGGCAGCAACGCATGGGCGATCGCGGTTGCGGAGGGCCTTGCCGTCATACGCTCAGCCTATAAACCCCGGCGCGCCCTGGTGCAGATTTCGTTCACGTGCATGGAAGCGCGGTCAATTTCGGCCTTGACCTCCTGAACTCAAGCGGCCCAGATGCGTGAAAAATCGTGCAGTCACGAAAGTGCCGCCACGGACCGTAGATAGCCTCTCGGCATGAGCGAGGTTTCGGGCGTGGCGCTGCGGTTGCTGTTGATGGCTGACACGCATGTGCCCAAGCGGGCGCGAGATCTGCCGCCCGAGCTGTGGGCGGCCGTAGACGAGGCGGATGTCGTCTTCCATGCTGGCGACTGGATCGGCGTGGACCTGCTCGATGCCCTCGAGGCAAGAGCGCGACGGCTGGTGGCTGTCTATGGCAACAACGACTTCGGGGAGTTGCGGACCCGTCTTCCCGAGGTGGCGCGGGTGGAGCTTGGCGGCGTGCGCTTCGCCGTCGTACACGAGACCGGTGACGCGGCCGGGCGGGAACAGCGGTGTTCACGGTTGTATGCCGGGGAGGACGTGCTGGTCTTCGGGCACAGCCACATCCCCTGGGACGCCACAGCCCCGAGCGGCATGCGGCTGCTCAATCCGGGCTCTCCGACAGACCGGCGCCGCCAACCCCACTGCACCTACATGTCCGCCATGGTGCGTGGTGGCGCCTTGAGTGACGTCACGCTGCACCGCCTTGGGCCTCGCTGATAAGGTAAGGCTGACCTAACAAACGGTCTGGAGCAACCAATCACGTTCGGCTCATGGGGAGTGTCTTGTCCAGCTCGATCTTCGCGCGCCTCATCGGCGCGCGCCGTACCGTCGCACTCATCGGCATCCCGCTCTTAACGTTTGGCGTCGCGGGCTGCGGAGCCATCGGTGGAGGATCGGGAGATGCGGACCTGACCATCTACAGCGGCAGGGCAGAGAGCCTGGTGGCTGATTTGATCACGGACTTCGAGGACTCCAGCGGCCTCGAAGTCGAGGTGCGTTATGCCGAGACGCCAGAGCTCGCCGCCCAGCTGCTCGAAGAAGGCGACAGCACAAGCGCTGATGTCTTCTATTCGCAAGACGGCGGCGCTTTGGGTGCGTTGAGCAAAGAAGGCCTGTTCACCAAGCTGCCGGACGACCTGATCAGCGCTGTCGACCCCAAGTACCGCGCGACTGACTCGACTTGGGTTGGAGTGTCCGGGCGGGCTCGGGTGTTCGTCTACAACCCTGACGAGGTCGAGCCGCCCAAGAGCGTGTACGAGCTGACTGGTCCCGAGTGGGCGGGCAAGGTCGGCTACGCGCCCACCAACGCGTCCTTCCAGTCCTTCGTCACCGCCATGCGGGTGCTCGCTGGGGAGGAGAAGACCCGCGAGTTCCTCATCGGGCTGAAACAGAACGGCAAGGTCTACGAGGACAACGGCGTGACGCTCGACGCTGTCGAGGCCGGCGAGATCTCCCTCGGCCTGGTCAATCACTACTACCTCTTCGAGCGCCAGGCAGAGGCGGGGGACACGCCCCTCAACACCCAGATGGCTTTTGCCGAGCCAGGGGACCCGTCGTCGCTCATCAACGTCGCCGGGGTGGGAATCCTCGAGGGCAGCGACGACTTAGAGGCGGCCGAAGAGTTCGTGACCTACCTGCTCAGCGACGAGGGCCAGCAGTTCTTCGCCACGACCACATTCGAGTACCCCCTCGTCGCAGGCATCGACGCCGCCGAGGGCGTGCCGCCACTCAGCTCCATCAAGGGTCCGAAGATCGACCTGTCAGACCTGGACGACCTCCAAGCCACGCAGGAGCTGCTGGCCGAGGTCGGAATGATCTGAGGTTGCCCTGATCGCCACCGACACCCGCCAATCACAGACAGTCCCCGAGGACCCGTCTGGGGTTGAGGCGCGCTCGGATTCGACCCGGTCGCGCCGCTCGTCGGTCGGCAAGCTGCCGTTGCTGCTGCTGGTGCCGTCCCTGGCAGCCGCCGGGCTCACCCTGCTGCCACTGGGTTACCTCGCGCGACGCGCCACCGAGCAAGGATGGCCCGTCGTCACGGATCTGTTAGGGCGGCAACGAACGCTTGAGCTCCTCGGACGCAGCCTGCTGCTGGCGGCCACTGTGACGTTGGCGTGCATTGTGGTTGGCGTGGCGCTGGCTTGGCTGATCGTGCGTACAGACCTGCCCTTTCGGCGTACCTGGGCTGTCGTGGCGGCCCTGCCTTTGGCGGTTCCGTCCTACGTGGCGGCCTTTTCTTGGCTCGCGGTCGACCCTGGCTTCGAGGGCTTCTGGGCGGCGGCCATGGTGCTGACGCTGTGCAGCTATCCCTACGTCTATCTGCCTGTTGCGGCGGCGCTGCAGCGCATCGATCCGGCACTGGAAGAGGTCTCCCGTTCTCAAGGCCTGAGCGCTCTCGGGACGTTTGTGCGTGTGCAGCTTCCACAGCTGCGCTTCGCTGCAACCAGCGGCGCGTTGCTGGTGGCGACGTACACCCTGAGCGAGTTCGGCGCCGTCAGCCTGCTGCGCTACGACACGGTCACCCGCGGCATCTACACGTCCTATCGCGCCAGCTTCGATCGCACTCCCGCGGCTGTCTACGGGTGCCTCTTGGCGGCCGTGACGGCGCTGATTGTCTTTGCCGAATACCGCACGCGGGGGAGGGGTCGTTACTTCGGGAATGCCCCATCTCGACGACCGGTCGTGCTGCGGCTGCGGGCATGGCGCTGGCTCGCCGTCGCACTGCCCCTTACGCTTGCCGCTCTCGCCTTGGCGGTGCCGGCGATGGCGACCGTCTACTGGTCGGCCAAGGGCAGCTCGTCGGCGGTCTGGGACGAGGTCATCACCGCAGGCTGGACCTCGCTGCGTTTTGCTCTGTATGCCGGTGTGGCGTGCGCGTTCTTCGCCATACCGCTGGGGGTGTTGGCCGCGCGCCACCGGTCTTGGCTTTCCGGATTGATCGAACAAGTCACCTGGGTGGTGCATTCGTTGCCCGGGCTCGTGATCGCGTTGTCGCTGGTGTTCTTCGGCATCCGGCTCGCCAACCCGATCTACCAGCAGACGCCGATGCTGATCATCGCCTACGTCGTGCTCTTCCTGCCACTTGCCGTGGGAGCGATCCGAGCATCGGTCGCGCAGAGCAGCCCGGGGCTCGAAGAAGCAGCCCGGTCCCTGGGCGATTCAGCGCGTACGGCAATGCGGCGGATCACCCTCCCGCTCGCCCTGCCCGGCATCGGCGCCGGCACCGCCTTGGTCATGCTCGCCACCGTCAAAGAGCTGCCCGCCACGATCTTGCTGCGACCGACCGGCGCAGACACGCTGGCCACCCAGCTTTGGACCGCCACCAGCGTCGGGCGATTCGCCGAAGCCGCCCCCTATGCCGCCGCGATAGTCCTGGTCGCGGCCATCCCCACCCTTGCCATCAGCCGATGGTCCCGCTCGACGAGCACGTTAGAAGCTACCCAGTGACCGACCCGAAACCCGCCACAGAGCAAGGCCTCGCCTTGCAGGTCAGGGGACTCCATCGCTCCTACGACGCCCCGGTGCTTCGCGGTCTCGACCTCGACGTCTGCCAGAGCGACCTGGTCGCCGTGCTCGGTCCGAGTGGATGCGGCAAGACCACACTGTTGCGCACCGTCGCGGGCTTTGACCACGCCGACGCCGGCACGGTTGCCCTGGGCGGCAGCTTCGTCGACGCTCCCCGGGTGTTCGTCCAGCCCGAGCATCGCAAGGTCGGGATCGTCGCCCAGACCGGTGCGCTGTTCCCACACCTGTCGGTGGCCCGCAACATCGGCTACGGCCTCGACAGGGGACGTGCTTCCCACCGCCGAGTCGACGAGCTGCTGGAGCTGGTGGGCTTGGGCGGCCTCGGTCGTCGTATGCCGCATGAGCTCTCAGGGGGGCAGCAGCAGCGAGTCGCCGTGGCGCGGGCGCTGGCCCCACGACCGCGCCTGCTGCTGTTGGACGAGCCCTTCGCGGCTCTCGACTCGACGCTTCGCTCGTCGCTGCGTGCCGATGTGCGCGACGCCATCCACGCGGAGGGAGCAACAGCAGTGCTGGTGACGCACGACCAGGATGAGGCCTTGTCGATGGCCGACCAGGTGGCGATCCTCCAAGACGGGCAGGTTGTGCAGATGGCGCCGCCCCGACAGATTTACGAAGAGCCGGTCGACCTCAACGTGGCCCGATCGCTGGGTGAGGCCATGGTGTTGCCGGGACGTCTCACCGAGGGGCGAGTCTCGACCGCGCTGGGGTGGTTGGAGGTTGGGCACCGGAGCCCGGCTGCGGCTCCCGGCCAGCCGCCAGATGTCTTGGTGTTGCTGCGTCCTGAGCAGTTGGAACTCGACGTGGCGTCTGGAGTCAAGTGCAAGGTGGTTTCGACGGCGTACTTCGGTCACGACGGTTTGATCGGCCTGATCCCGGCCGCGGCTGGCGCTGGGGGTCTGGGTCTGGCTGCTCGGATCATGGGTCCCAGCCGGGTGCCTGCGGTCGGTGAGCACGTGCAGGTGGGTGTGCGCGGCTCGGTAGCCGTCTATCCGTCGGCGTGAGCTACGCCGAATCGCAACTCGCTGCGGGCTCGTGCCTTGGTCGCCTCGACCTCACGATCGCGCGGCGCAGCATGGGTAACGAGCCCGTCAAGTAGCTGTCGAGTGGCGGCGACCACCGCTTCGATGGCTTCGTCGAAGACCGGCTGGTTGGCGGCCGACGGCTTCGTCGTACCGGCGATCTTGCGGACGTATTGCGTGGCGGCGGCTCTGACCTCGTCTGCCGTCGCAGGTGGCTCGAAGTTGTGGAGAGTCCTGATGTTGCGGCACATCCCCACAGCGTAACCCCGCGACGTGCCACCGTCGCCTGTGCTGCTCGTTGATTACAGGTCGGCTGACAGCACTGGTTGTCCTGTCTCGTCGAAGACTGTGAATCCGGTGGCGTCAGGACGGAGGACGTCGGCGTTGAGGTTGCAGTTCATGACGTTGTCGCCGGTTCCGACGAACCCTCCAGCTGAACGGCGTGGCCCGTCCCCTGTGGTGACCACCACCGAGTACGGCATCCCCGGCTGTAGGCCGACCGCCTGTAGCTTGATCTCGATGCCCCACGTGTGCGCGATGATGCCCGCACTTGCCTGGGTCCCGACCAGTTCAGACGTGACGTCCACCGACTCAATAGGCACCACTGGTGCGGTCGCCACGGGAGCTTCTGCAATCTGCTCGCCGATAGCAACACCGATGCCGCCGATCGCCAAGACGGCTAGTACGGCGGCTGCGGCGACGAGGACGTACCGGCGCCGGGCCTGGCGGTCTCGCTGTGCCCTCTCGACGGCAACGGCGGCGAGGATGCGTTGGCCGAGGTCGGGGACCGGGGTGGCTATTTCGGACACGCGGTTGGCGTCGACGAACTTCAATGCGGAAGCGAGGGGCGCAATCTCGGCGAGGTCGCGCTGGCAGTCGGAGCAACCGTCGAGGTGGGCCTGGACGGATGCGCGCTCAGCGGCTGAGAGGTGGCCCAGGGAGAAGGCGCCGAGCATCTCGCGCAGCGTGCGGTGTTCTTCCGGTGTCACGGGGTTTCTCCCATCTCTTCCATTGCCACGCGCAGCGACTTCAGCCCATAAAAGATCCGGCTGCGCAGTGTTCCTATCGGGATGCCAAGGTCGGCCGCCACCCAGGACGAGTCGGCGGTGGTCCGTTGTCGCCGTCAAAATGAGGTCAGCGCTTTCGACGAGCGCAGATGTGAATACGCGGGCCAGGAAACCGCTCGGGTCCCCTCCGAGTCGCCGGAGCTCCGCCGCAGCAGGTGGGTCCATCGGGGCGCCATCCCAGCCCCGGACGCCCGCGCTGCCGACCGAAAAGCCGTTTGAGCCTTCAGTGTCGAGGACGCCTGCGAGCGAGTCCCGCAGAAGGTGCTCGGCCATCGGTGAGCGACAGATATTGGCTGTGCACACGAAGAGAATGCTGAACACGACATCACTCCCGCACGGGTCAGCGACGTGGCCGGCGCAGGCAGTCAAGCTGCGCCCGTCAGTCATGCTGTGCCTGCCGCGCAATCGCGAAGTTCGGCTGGCCCATGAATGCCAGATTACTGATGCTGTGTCGAATCACGATCACGCCTATCCCCCTATCACCTGGTTGCGGTACTTAGTCCCCTCAAACCCGTATATTGGCGGGCACTCTCGGTTTCCCACTCTCAGGAACAGCAAATGTCTTTCGTGATCTAGGTCACGTACGTGGGAGGCCGCAAACAGGGTCTTTCGTCAGCACAGAAGTACCAATTCTTCACTCACTGTTTCGACACCGCCGTCATGTCGGACTTTTCGCCCAAGCTTTGTTACGGATTGTTGTTGCCGGTGGGGTGCAGCCGTGGGATTGAAAGGCTATCGTCTGCGCCCGTGCCTGAATTCAACCTTCCTCCCGTCTCTCGTCGCCACTTTATTGCCGCCGGGCTCGCGGGAGCTTCTGCTGCCGCCGCGCCCGGTCTTGTCGGGGTGAATTCCGCATCGGCTGCTGTACTGCCGACCGTCAGACCCCTCTCGTCTCACAAGGTCTACGAGGCGTTCGGCGTTTGCTCCCACCCGAACTTTGGAAAAACTGGCTACAAGTACACGAGCCAGTGGATGGCTGCCCTCGCTAGCACTGGCGCGTCATACCTGCGCGGCATGTATGTGCACGACCTCGCGGCGACGCCGACAACCATCAAGGCGGCCCGGAGCCATGGCATCAAGTGGGGTATGGCGGTCTGCCCCGATGACTGGGGACTGTCGGATCAGGGGTTGATCGCCCGGATCAAGCATATTGCTCAGTATGCCTCGGATATCTGCCTGTACGTCGAGGGTGTCAACGAACCAAACCACGAGCGCGACGGGAGTCGCCCTGCGTCTGACTGGCCTCAGCGGACCCTCTCGAAGCAGAGGCTCATCTGGCAAACGGTGAAAGGTGACTCGCGGCTGTCTCACGTCAAGGTCGTCGGGCCGTCGTTGCAGGCAGTGGAGGGGACCGAAAGCCAGTACAAACTCATGGGAGACCTCGGCATCGCACAATACATGGACTACGCCGCCATGCACCGCTACCACGGCGGG
>JACCZJ010000073.1 GCA_013696065.1 Nocardioidaceae bacterium | reverse complement strand
GGTCGAGGTCATCGATCTGCGCACCCTGTCTCCGCTCGACATGGAGCCTGTCTATGCGTCGGTGCGCAAGACGGGCAGGGCCGTCGTGGTCCACGAGGCCACGGTCAACCTCGGGATGGGCGCCGAGGTGGCATCGCGGATCACCGAGGAGTGCTTCTTCTCGCTCGAGTCCCCGGTCCTCAGGGTCGGCGGCTTCGACACGCCGTACCCGCCCGCCCGGGTCGAGGAGGAGTATCTTCCGGATCTCGACCGGGTCCTCGACGCCGTCGACCGCTCGATGAGCTTCTGACGAGGAGCCGGACACCATGACCACGCACGAGTTCAAGCTGCCCGACGTCGGAGAGGGCCTTACCGAGGCCGAGCTCGTGACCTGGATGGTCAAGGTCGGCGACACGATCAAGATCAACGACGTCATCGTCGAAATTGAGACAGCCAAGTCTCTTGTCGAACTACCCTCGCCCTTTGCCGGCGTGGTTTCAGAATTGCTGGTCGCCGAGGGCGCCACGGTCGACGTCGGTGCGCCCATCATCGCGGTGGAGACGGCTGAGGCATCGCCAACTGCACCCGAGACCGACCCACCAACCGAGGCCGGCTCACCGGCAGAAGACCTGGTCCCCACACCAAAGGAAGACGCGGCGATCGAGCCGGGCTTGATCGGCGGTCCCGCACCCGGCGGGCGCACCTCGGTGCTGGTTGGATACGGCCCGCGTACAACGGAAGCCAAGCGCCGCCCGCGCGTGGGCGCGACCCCCTCGGAGGTGTCACCGGCGGCAGCACAGGCAGGGGTACAACACGCCTTCACGCCCCACGCCACCGAGCCGCCCACCGTCGACATCGCCGACGCCGAGCCCGCTGCGCCTGCGGAGCAGGTGACGAGTCTCCAGCAACCGGCGCCCAGGCACAGCCCCCAGCAGTTGGCCAAGCCACCCGTGCGCAAGCTGGCCAAGGACCTCGGCGTCGACCTTTCGCAGGTGAGCGCCACTGGCCTGGACGGAACCATCACCCGAGAGGACGTCGAGAACGCGGCTGGCCGCAGACCTTTGCTGGAAGGGGGACCCCTCGAAGAGGCTGCGCAACCTAGCTGGCAGATGGGCTGGCCGGAGAATGGCCGCTATTCAGGCGCCTCCATCAGCGTGGTCGGTCGCGAGATGCGCGTCCCGGTCAAGGGGGTGCGGAAGCTGACCGCCCAGGCGATGGTCGCCTCAGCCTTCACCGCCCCACATGTCACCGAATGGATCACCGTCGACGCCACCCGCACAATGAAGATGGTGCGTCGACTCAAGCGCGACCGGGATTTCGCGGGCGTCTCGGTGTCACCCTTGCTCGTCGTGGCGCGGGCGGTTTGCCTGGCCATCCGCCATACGCCCGAGGTCAACGCGAGCTGGGACGAGGAGTCTCAGGAGATCGTGCTCAAGCATTACGTCAACCTGGGCATCGCCGCAGCTACGCCGCGTGGCCTGCTCGTGCCCAACATCAAGGACGCAGAACAGTTGCCCATAGGCCGGCTCGCTGCACAGATCAACGAGCTGGCGTCACTGGCCCGGGCGGGCAAGACCCCACCCGCAGACCAAGCAGGCGGTACGTTCACGATCACCAATGTGGGCGTCTTCGGGGTCGACTCCGGCACGCCGATCATCAACCCCGGCGAGTCGGCAATCTTGTGCATGGGCGCCATTCGCAGGCAAGCGTGGGTGGTCGGCAACGTGGTCAAGCCTCGCTGGATCACCACGCTGGCGGTGTCCTTCGATCATCGAATCGTGGACGGAGCGCAAGGGTCGAAGTTCCTGGCGGACGTGGCCGACATCGTCAGGGACCCCGGCAGCGCGTTGTTGTTCTGAGGTGTTCTGTCCCAGCCCCAGGAGGGGAGAGGACGCAGGCTAGTGAGCTCCGTCTTTGCTGAGCACAGCCTTGACGGTCCGCAGCGCGATCTGGATCTCGCGGCCGGGGCGCCAGTTGTCGACGTAGTCAGAGTCGATGCGAACCGTCTCATCCCAAGAGAGATTGGAACGACCGCTGACCTGCCAGAGGCCAGTCAGCCCTGGCTTGACTGCGAGGCGGCGGCGAGCAGCTTGGTCATAGGACGCGACTTCATGCGGCAATGCGGGACGGGGTCCGATGAGTGACATGTCCCCGACGACCACGTTCCACAGTTGGGGAAGCTCGTCGAGGGAAAGCCGACGCAACCAGGCCCCTACCTTGGTGATGCGGGGGTCCGCTTTGATCTTGAACAGGCCGCCACCCACTTCGTTCTGGTCGGCGAGCTCGGCCAGGCGGGCTTCAGCGTCGACGACCATCGTGCGCAGCTTGACCATCGAGAACGTGCGACCGTGCTCTCGAACCCGGGTCTGAAAGAAGAAGGCAGGGCCTGGCGAAGTCGCCTTGATGGACACCACACATAGGGCCACCAGGGGCAGCGCCAGGAACAGCAAGATGCCAGCGAGAACACGATCGATCGCGCTCTTTATCAGAGCGACGACCCCTTGTGGGCGGCTATATGAGAGGTCAATCATCAGGCGTCGGCCCGCCGTACGGACACGTGCCCGAGCGGCGATGGTGTTTGTCATCGGGGTGATCAGCGACAAGTGGGTGCCGTTGTCCTCGAGTGCCCACTGCAACTTCGCCAACTGGAGACCACCGAGCTTGTCGACATCGTGTACGGCGACAACGTCGATGGTTCTGCGGCTGGTCAGAGCTGCGATGTCCGATACTGACCCCAACACGGGAACGCCTTTGACTGCTTCGGGGCCCATGTCGGCCTCTGCCAAACAGACTCCGATCACACGCATCAAGGGGAGGTTCTCCCACTCGGCGATGGTGCGAGACACGCTTTCGAGGTCGCCCACGATGAGGACGCTCTCGCCGCTGACGATGCCGAGCCTGCGTCGCAAGCTGGGCCGCCTCAGCATCCACCGATTGAGGTAGCCCATGGCGGCCATAGCCGCGGAAATGCCGAGCACCGCACGCGTGTCGTGGTATTTGAAGAGGACTGCGGTCAGCGTCATCAAGAGGACGAAGTTGGTATTCGTCTTCGCGAAGGGGTGCAGGTCGTTGAGGTCAGCGATTCGACCCTCCCTCGTGCTCCGAATCGCCATCATCGCAACCCACAACAAAGGGATCATGGCTACGTTTCTGTCGGCCAGCGTGACGGCCACCACGATCCCCGCCACGGCAATGGCCAAATCAATCGAGCGACGCACATAGCGCAGTCGAGTGAAATCGCTGTGAGTGGCCGACGACCCGCGGCGGGGAGGGGCAGTGGTCCGCGAGGGCCCGGTGCCCCTTGGGCGGGCGATCGAGCCAGAGCGAACGGCGCTTGTGCCGAGGTGCGGGCGCGGCCGGCCGTCTCGCAGAACCACGTCTCGGAGCAAGCCGAAACCGCGAGGGGCGGAACGTTCCTGGGGAGGGAGGAGGAGGTCCCCTTGGGGGGCGCTCACCGACATTCGCGGCATGTATCTGACTCCTCGACGTTTCATCTCTGGTTGGCACCTACATTTAGCCAACGCACGTTCACCTGACATATGACGCGGGTTCTGTGAACGATTAGCCCCAAGCCCCCGCGCATCCCGAAGGATAGCGGGTATGGGACGAAAAGGACAGACAGCAAGAATACGAACTTGGAAACCGGGTGCTGACGTTGAGCAAACGCCTGAAAATCCATTTTCAATAAATGACGATTAGTGATGAAAGAATCACAGTGCGTTATGCTCTTTACGCGAATTCCCTCCGCCAGCACTAACTGTAACTGCTGGCTCATCATTCCCCGATGTAGTGGACCGTTGCACCGGCGGAGCGGCCCCTACGCACCCTGGTCCTGAGGCAACTGGACCTGAGGCAGCCTGGACCTGAGGAA
This sequence comes from Nocardioidaceae bacterium, assembly GCA_013696065.1. Taxonomy (GTDB): domain Bacteria; phylum Actinomycetota; class Actinomycetes; order Propionibacteriales; family Nocardioidaceae; genus JACCZJ01. Next base: position 3,221 of record JACCZJ010000073.1, on the reverse strand, counting down.
GGAGGGCAACGCTTCGGGCCGCACCTCTGCTAGCGTGGGCCCGCCGGCGATCCGACCATATGGACGGCCGCCGAGCACAACTCCATATTGCTCCAGCAAAGGGGAAGTCGGTGCAAGGCCGACGCTGTCCCGCAGCCGTGAATCAGTGCACTCCACTGTCAGCCGGAATGCCTTCGCTGTGAGTGAGCGGCTCCTACTGTCGAGGTCTGCAGGGTCGGAGTCGGGGCGCCTTGTGCCTTCCGACACGTTCCGTTCCTGGGACCGCTCGTGAAAGGCACTTTCCTATGCTTAGCCGAATTCTCAAACGCTCCGCCGTCGCTTCGGTCACCGCGGCTTTGGTGGCGGCAGCTGTCCCGATCGACGCGACAGCAGCCACTGCGCCAACCGACCGGCGCAGAGGCACCCACGCCGCCCAGTGGCAGGCCAGCCAATTGACCAAGGGCCGGATCCACAACGCGCAATATGACTTCGATGATTGGGGTCTCACCGTGGATACGGCGATCATGCTCGCGGCTGACCGCACTCAACGCGAGAGCATCAAGCGGGTCGGGGTCGCCATCGAAAACAACTACTTCGAGAGCTACGTGACCTTCGGAGGTGACAAGTTCGCCGGACCCATGGCAAAGACCCTGCTCGCAGCTGATGTGCTGAATCAGCCTGTCCGTAGTTTCGGCGGTAGGAACCTGCGCAAGCAGGTGCTCCGTTTGGTGGCCGACCGCGGAGAGGGATTCGAGGTCGGCCGGCTCAGAGACAGCGGCGCGACCGACTACAGCAACACCTTCACCCAGGCGTACGGCGTCTTGAGCCTCGCACGCACCGGAGGGGTCCGCCAGTCAGTGGTCAACTATCTGAAGAAGCAACAATGCCGCGTCGGCTATTTCCGCCTCGAGGAGACAAGAGGACAAAACTGCAATCAGGCCGACGGTCGGGTAGACATCGACAGCACAGCGCTTGCTATCCAAGCCTTGGTTGCCGCGCGTAGTTCGGGCGCCAAGGTTGGCGGTCTGCGCATCAAAGAGGCAGCACGATGGTTGCTCAAGATGCAGCGTCGCAACGGGTCCTTCGGTGGTGGAGTCTCGACTGCCGGATCGAACTCCAACAGCACCGGTCTCGCTGCCCAAGCGCTCGCGCTGACCAACCATTCCCGAGCCCAACACAGAGCCGCCGACTGGGTGGCCGGTCTGCAGATCACCCCGCGTCGAGCGGGCGACGGTCCCGCCGCCCGTGACATCGGCGCTATCGCTTACAACAAGGCCGCCTTGCGCGATGCTCTCACCACCGGCATCCAGCGTGACGAGCGTGACCAGTTCCGCCGGGCCACCCCGATGGCGTTCTATGCGCTCGTCCCCAAATCATTCGCGACGATCTCTGCACCGTGAGCTACATCACTCGTCGCCGAGGCGTCATACAGACGTTCTTTGGGCTGCTGGCGCTGCTCCTCCTGGGGGCAGCGCCAGCGGTGGGCTCTGCTCAGAGTCAGGCAGTCGCGCCGGCAGCAGGCGGCTACTGCGAAACCGACGAGGGAGTCACCGTCGTCGTCGACATGACCGTCTTCGACAAAGGCATCATCGTCCGCTGCGTCGAGGGACCCCTGCCGTCCGGCTACACCGGGTGGGACGCTCTCACCGATGCTGGTTTCTCACCTCAGGCTCCCGCCAGGCAACCGGGTTTTCTTTGCCGGCTTGCTGGTGAACCGGCCGCCAGCCGCAGCCTCAGCATCGCAGGCGACGACGACTACCACGAGGAGTGCGTGGTAACGCCGCCTGGGTCGGCCTACTGGGGCTACTGGTACGCACCCGATGGTGGAAGCTGGACGTACAGTCTCCTGGGAGTGGCCAACCACGAGGTCATCGAAAGTGGATTCGAAGGCTTTTCGTTTTCGCTCAATGGTTCGAAGGCCGCTCCTGGCATAGCGCCCACCCGGCCGAGCGAAGAGCCTGATCCGCCACCCACTACTGCGCCGCCCGGCTCGGGCGGCGCCAGCAACCCCAAGCCACCGCCGAAGCCACAACCCACACCCACCGCGGAGCCGCCGGCCACCCCCAAGACGCCGGCCCCCAAAGCTCCCCCGACGACACCACCTTCCTCTCAGGGTTCGCCGACACGGTTCAGTGATCCGACTCCGGCCCCACCGAGCACCACCCTCAGCCCCTCGGTTCCCAGCGCGTCTCCCCAGACCTCCGGCAGCAATGGCCATGCCGACACCACAGTCGATAGCGGGGAACAGAGCGAAGACCGCCAGGGCGATAACGGGGGCAGGCGCGAAGGCAGCAAGGACGAAGGCAGAGAAGGGGGTAGCAAGCGGCCAGCAGGTATCGAGCAACCACCGACCGCGTCCGAGTCGGACGACGGCGTGGTGGTCACGGGGGAGGTTCCCGCTGCCGTCGACGAGCCCGAGAAAGGCTCCGCCGCTTCGTTGCTCATCGGCCTAGGAGTGTTGGCTGCTCTTGCGGCAGGCGCAGGACTGACCGCATGGCGGCGCTCGCACTCGTGACAGGCCACGGGTGGAGCGGCTACTGGCTACCCAGGGCGCTCCATCCGCTCGCGTGGTGGCTCTGGGCGCTGGGGCTTACGATCGCCGCCAGCCGGACCACCAATCCCCTCGTGCTCGGCACCATCGTCGGCGTCGCATCCTGGGTCGTGCTCGCGAGACGGTCTGACGCTCCGTGGGCCCATGCCTTTCGCCTGTACGTCATTGCTGGCGTCTTCGTCGTCGTCGTCCGCGTGCTGTTCCGCATCGTCTTCGGAGGTGGGCAGCCTGGACACGTGCTCGTGAGGCTGCCCGAGTTGCCCCTGCCCGACGTGGCGGCCGGCATCAACCTGTTCGGAGCCGTCACCGCGGAGTCGGTGCTCTCGGGGCTGTACGACGGCATGCGTCTCGCCACCATGCTCATCTGCCTGGGCGCCGCCAATGCACTGGCCAACCCGCGTCGGCTCTTGCGCACCATGCCACCGGCGCTGCACGAGGTGAGCACGGCTGTCGTGGTCGCCATCTCGGTGTTCCCCCAGTTGGCCGAGAGCGTCATGAGAGTGCGCCGTGCCCGCAAGCTGCGCCCCGCCGGCGACGAGCGGCGTCTCAGCGCGCTGCGCTCGATCGTCATACCGGTGCTCGAGGACGCTCTTGATCGCTCGTTGTTGCTCGCCGCCTCGATGGATTCACGCGGCTATGGGCGAAGCGGACATCGGTCTCGGGCCTCGAGCCTGACGGGAGGGATCTGCAT
>JACCZJ010000067.1 GCA_013696065.1 Nocardioidaceae bacterium | reverse complement strand
GGGCCGACGGTCACCGAGACGCCACCTTCGAGCACGCCGCCTACGACCACCGCAAGGCCGTGACCTGAGCCAGCCACGTGCTCCCAGGGCTATGCGGCTACGGCAGCTCCTCGGGTTGCGCATAGCTGAGATCGAGGGATGAGTCGTACGCCGGCAGCGTGATCTCGGTGGAACGCCTCAGCGACCAGCCGAGGTTGTAAGGATCGGCTTCGTACTGGCGATAGCTCTGCACTCCGGGCGAGGCGCTCAACGCGTCATACATGTTCTCCGGATCACCGACCGCCACAATGCGATAGGGAGGCGCGTAGGGCACGCCCTGCAGCACGACCGTGTTGCCAACGCACTTGATGCCGGTGGTCGAGATGATGCGCTGGCGTTGCAAGCTGATGCCTTCCGCGCCTCCGGTCCACAGCGCGTTGACGACCGCTTGGATGTCTTGCTGGTGCACGATCAGCAGGTTGGGATCGGTTCCTTCGGGCGGCTCAGAGTCGCGTGGTGCGTCCTCAAGAGTGACGATGAGTCCGTGGCCGGAAAGAGGCGTGAGTCCGGCCGGGCCCTCGATCTGCCGCAGCGCCTTGTCGATGGCTTCGAGCTTGGCGCCGCCCACACGAGCTCCCAGCGTCTCCACGTCCGACTGCAGCTGGGACAGTGACGTGCGCATCTGCTCGACACGATCGCGTTGCTGGCTCACCAGTCCGATCAGATCCGTCTGCCGGCCCGAGCGCAGATCGGTGCCCCGCGCATTGATCATGGACGTCGTCGCCAACAAGCCGGCGCAGCCGGCCGCCACCAGCGTGTTGACGCGCCAACCCACCGAGCCACGATCACGCCAGCTGCGACTTGCCCACGACCGCAGAGACGTCGAGCCGCCGCGGTGATCGGCCGCCCTGTGCGGTTGGCTTTCCATCTTTACTCCTCAGCAACTTGCCGCGGCCTGTCACCGCGCCGGCCATCCCGTTCGGCTACCGGCTAGGCTAGCCTGCGGCAGTCCGAGCCTCCAGGAGTCCACGTGCCAGAGTCGCGCCCGCGCAAGAAGAGCACCTATACCTCACCTGCGAGCAAACCCACCACGCGCAGGGTTGGCAGTCGACGATGGGTGGCGCCGGCGATGGTCGCCTGCTGGTTGGTGGGCCTCACCTGGATCGTGGTTCACTATCTCGCCCCCGACCTGAAATACATGGCCGAGCTGGGCAACTGGAATCTGCTCGTGGGCATGGCGCTGATCTCGCTGGGTTTCGTGTTCGCCACGCAGTGGGAATAGCCCCTGTTCGGACGGGACTTACAACCTTGTAGTTCTCCACATGGGTTATCCCCACTGTGGAAAACCGCCTCGGGATTGCAGTCCCAGCCGGCTCACGCCGGCGCTCAACCAGTCAGAGTAACGGTCCGCAACAGCACCAGAACGCCACAGACGACAGCCACGGCCACCAGGCTTGCGACATGGATGGACTGGCGGTGCGAGCGAGGCGCGTAGGCAAAGGCCGCGCCTATCGCCATACCGGCGGCTAATCCGCCCAGATGCGCCTGCCACGAGATGTTGGGCAGTACGAAGGTGATCGCGAGGTTGAGGCCCAACAGCACCAGCAGCTGGGACACATCGCGCCGTTGCCGAAGTAAGACAAACAACGATGCACCGAACAATCCAAAGATGGATCCGGACGCCCCGAGGGAGTAGCTGCGTATGTCGGACAGCAAGTAGACGCACACTGAACCCGCCAGGCCAGCCAGCAGGTACAAACTGAGATAGCGCCAGCGGCCGAGCTGAGACTCCAAGTAAGAGCCAAACAGCCACAGCGCATAGAGGTTGAACGCGATGTGGATGAGATCGAAATGCATGAAAGTCGACGACACCAGCCGCCAGTAGGCACCCTGCGCAACACCGTCGACTGACGGCCGGTAAATCGAACCGTCCTGGATCAGCACCAGCTGCTGACTGAACTCTCCCAGGATCTTGCCGGTGGCATTCGCCACCAGAAAAGCCACCACGTTGAGACCGATCAGCACAATCGTCACCGCGGCTGATCCAGATGTGATCCGCCCGCCGAAGCTGGTGCGAACCTGCGGAGTCCGCGCTGCTCCCTCCCGGACACACTCCGGGCATTGGAAGCCCACTGCGGCTTGCCTCATGCAGTCAGGACAAATGGGGCGACCGCAGCGCTGACAGGATATGTAGGTCTCGCGTTCGGGGTGCCGGTAACAGTGCGGCACGGTCTCTGCAGGCGGCACCGGCTGGTCAAAACTGCTCATCCACGCACCCCGATCCCACCCTCGATGCTGTCCGAGGCTCAGCGCTGATCGACTTCGACGCTCTCGACGACCACCGGCTCGGCGGGGGCATCGCCGCGACCGGTGCGGGTAGTCGCAATTGCGTCGACAACCTGGCGGCTGGCTTGGTCGGCGACCTCACCGAAGATGGTGTGCTTCATATTGAGGTGCGGCGTAGGGCCCACGGTGATGAAGAATTGTGACCCGTTGGTGCCTGGGCCCGAGTTGGCCATGGCGAGCAAGTACGGCTTGGAGAAGGTGAGCTCGGGGTGGAATTCGTCCTTGAACTGATAACCGGGTCCGCCGCGGCCGTCGCCATTGGGGCAGCCGCCCTGGATCATGAACCCATCGATGACGCGGTGGAAGATCAGGCCGTCGTAGAACCGCTCATTCTTAGCCTGACCCGTCTTGGGGTCCTTCCACTCCTGCGTGCCCTCCGCGAGCCCGACGAAGTTCTGCACCGTCTTCGGGGCGTGGTCTCCGAACAGCTGCAAGACGATGTCGCCGCGGTTGGTCTTGAGCGTGGCGTAGGTGTCGGCCACTGGGTCACCTCTGTCTGTTTGAGTGTGGTCTGCAAGGAAGTTGCCAGGTGGCTGCAGTCAGCATCATGTGTGCTGTATGGCGACCTGCCGCCACGCGCCCCATCCTCGCATGCGGACCAAGCGCCTCCGGCGAGCGGCATCGCCCGTTGCTGCAAGGGTAGGGTGAGGCAGCAGCGAGCAAGAGCTGCGCGACTTGGACGACACGACAATGCCTGGAGGTATCCCCGTGTTCAGGAGAACTGCCCGAATCACCACAACCACAGTCGAGGCTCCCGCCGGAGACAGTCCGTGGGAGAGCCGCGAGAAGATCGCCGCCTCGCGTGATGCCCTTACGTCGCTGGCGCTGGCCGTCGGTCCCGCCCTGACCGAGGCACGCGACAAGATCGCGCCAGCCGTCGAGGACGCCCGCGTCAAGCTCGGCCCCGTGGTCGAGGAGGCCCGAGACAAGATCGGCCCCGTGGTCGAGGAGGCCCGCGACAAGATCGGCCCCGTGGTCGAGGAGGCCCGCGAAAGGATCGGCCCGGTCATGACCGATGCCCGCGGCAAGGTGGCTCCCCTCGCTGGGAGCGCCCTCCTCGCCAGCAAGGCGCAGGGCCGCAAGGCAGCGATCAGACTGGGCCTCGTCGAGGAGCCCCAGCCCGCTAAGGGCCACAAGATCCGTAACCTTCTGCTCGTGCTCGGGCTGGGTGGGGCTGCGGCCTTCGCCTACAAGATGCTCACCGGCAAGGACGCCGACCCCGCGTGGACAGCGACCCGCGACACCGCCGCTGCCTCACACGCGAACTACGGCTCCAAGCCCTACGAGTCGAGTTTCACGTCCTCGGACTCAAGCGCTGACCTCTCCGTCCCGGAGACCACGTCACACCTCGCCGCAGCCGACGCGCCGCCGCTCCCCACGGATGCTCCCGATGACCAGTCCGACACGGCACCGAGCGCACCGTTCGCATCGGAGGAGACCGTCGAGTCACACGTGCCCACTACCCCCGATCAGCCGCTGGAAAAGAAGGACCTCTAGTCACGCTGGTTGCCCGGGCTTCAGCCGGCGGCGCCGGTCACCCCAGTTAAGACAGCGCGCGGCTGACGCTCGGGGCATGCCTACGTCGTGGGCACTGGCGCGTCGAGCAGAGGTCGGACCCGAGCGGTGGCCATTCGCTCGGCCCAAAAACTCAAAACCGGCACTGTCCCGAGCACCAAGATGGTTACCGTAAACCCCAGCGGCAAGCTGGCTCGCCGGGCCAGGTCGGCGGCCGCCACGAGGAAGATCATGTAGAGGAAGCCGTGCAGGACACCCAGGTAGGTCGTGATGAACGCGCCCGCTTCCTGCAACGTGCTGCCCTCTGTGAGCAGATGGTCGAGCGGCACGCCCACACAGATCAGCACAACGAGCAAGACACCCACGATGTAGGCCATGGCGCGATAGCGCAGCAGAGCTCCCCTCACGGCGTCGACGCTATCCGATCCTGGTGGCTCTGCCAGCTGGCTGGCGCCGGGGTCGAAACGGTGCGCCACCACATGAAGGCGACGAACCCGGCGAACACCCACCACTGCACGGCGTAGAGC
>JACCZJ010000064.1 GCA_013696065.1 Nocardioidaceae bacterium | reverse complement strand
CTGACGCGCTAGCCAGGGTGACAGCGCCCTGATCATGGGCACGCAGTGAGGATATGGCAGACATCGGCATCGCTGCAGTCGCCCGGGTCGAGTCGCTTGCCGCGTGTGAGGAGATGCTCGAGCTCTGAGGCCAACGCGTCGAGCTCGCGCCGTCGGGCGCGGACGTCATCCAACCTGGCGGACAGCAGCGTCGTCACGTGCGTACATGGCACGTCACCGTCGTCACGGACATCGACGATGCTGCGGATCTCGCCGAGGGTGAGGCCGGCTGCCTGCGCCGTCCGGATGAACCTGAGACGGTTCAGTGTGGTGTCGTCGTAGACGCGGTAGCCGTTGGCCTCCCGCACTGGTGTCGGCAGCAGGCCCTCGCGCTCGTAGAACCTGATGGTCTGAGTGGCCAGACCCGCGGCGTCGGCCAGATGTCCGATCAGCATGCTCCCAGCGTAACCCTTGACCTTGTAGTGCGGATCAAGGTCTACGTTCACAGCCATGGACATCGCGCTGCTCTACTTCGACAGCTGCCCGAACTGGAAGATCACCGACGAGCGCCTCGCCACGATCGCCGCCGAACGGTCCGACATCACAGTGACACGCCATCTCGTGGAGTCGATCGAAGAGGCGGAGCGACTGGGATTTCACGGGTCGCCCAGCATCCTCGTGGATGGCAAGGACGTATTCGCCGCCGCCGATACCGCAGTCGGCCTCTCGTGTCGCGTCTACCAGACACCGGACGGACCGGCCGGCGCGCCCACCGTCGAGCAACTGCAGGCCGTCCTCGCGCATGCGTGAGCGCAATCCAGGAACGGGTCTGGTCGCACCGGCCGCCGCGGCCCTCGGCATCTGCTGCGGCATCCCGCTACTGGCCACACTCGGTGCCCTGGGATTTCTCGCAGGATTGTCGATGACCAGTTGGATGCTGGTCGTTCTCGGTGCGGTCGCCGCCGTGGTCGGCGGATGGGGGGTCTTCGGACGGGGCCGCCGAGCGGGCGTCGATTCCTCGACTTGCCAGCCGGGCAGTACCCACCAGTGAGTCACCGGGACGACGTCTGAGAAGCCCACCCTCCCAAAGGAGCGTTGAGATGGCCAAGACCTACGACCTCCTCGTCATCGGCGCCGGCATGGCCGGCGTTGCCGCAGCCAACAAGTGCGCCAGCCAAGGCTGGCACGTCGCGATCCTCGACGCGCAGCCCTACGGCGGCACCTGCGCCCTGCGTGGTTGCGACCCCAAGAAGATTCTTCGACGCGGCGCCGAGATCATCGACAGCGCGCGGCTGATGCGAGGCAAGGGAGTCGAAGACCCAGCGCTGAGGATCAACTGGCACGACCTGATGAGGCACAAGCGAGGCTTCACCGACCCGGTGCCGCACAACCTCGAACGCGACCTCGCGAGCCACGCCGTCGACACACTCCACGGCCAGGCACGGTTCCTCGACAAGAACCGCATCGACATCGCTGAAGCGTCCCTGGAGGCCGGGCACTTTCTGATCACCGCCGGTGCGCATCCACGCCCGCTCGACTTCCCCGGCAACGAGCACCTGATCGACAGCACCGACTTCTTGAACCTCGACACGCTGCCTCCCCGGATCCTGTTCGTCGGCGGCGGTTTCATCTCCTTCGAGTTCGCCCACATCGCGGCGCGCGCCGGCAGCACCCCGACAGTCATCGACCGAGGGCCGCGACCCCTGAAGGGATTCGACCCAGACCTGGTGGATCTGCTGATCGGGCGCAGCCTGCAGGCAGGGATCGCCGTACGGCCCTCCACCACCGTCACAGCGGTCGACAGGACCGACACCGGCTACCGGGTCAGCCTGGAAGTTTCTGGAGCCCCCGAGACGATCGAATGCGATCTCGTCGTCCACGGCGCCGGACGCGAAGCCGACCTTGCCGGCCTCGACCTCGACGCGGCCGGCGTCGACTGGGGCGTGCGCGGTGTGAGCGTCGCGGGCCACCTGCAGAGCACCACCAATCCCGCCGTGTACGCGGCGGGCGACTCGGCCGACACTCCCGGACTGCCACTGACACCGGTGGCTGTGTTCGAAGGCAAGGTCGCCGCGTCCAACATGATGAACGGCACGACACGGACACCCGACTACGCCGGCGTACCGACCGCGGTCTTCACCATTCCGGAGCTCGCCAGAGTCGGGATGCTCGAGCAGGAGGCCAGCGAGACAGGCCTGGACATCGATGTCCGCTACAGCAACACCAGCGGCTGGTACTCCAACTACCGCATCGGCGAGACCACGGCGGCCGCCAAGATCCTCGTCGACCGCACCACCGACCAGGTCGTGGGAGCCCA
>JACCZJ010000051.1 GCA_013696065.1 Nocardioidaceae bacterium | reverse complement strand
TTCGTCGACCTCGACCGGTTCAAGCAGGTCAACGACCAGTTCGGCCATCACATCGGTGACCGTCTGCTTGTTGCGGTAGCCGAGCGGTTGAGGCGGGTTTTGCGTGCGGGCGACACGTTGGCGCGGCTATCAGGCGACGAGTTTGTCATCGTGTGTGAAGGTTTGGAGAGGGCAGAGTTAGCCGAGCTGGTCGCCCAGAGGGTTGCTACTGCTTTGAATCCAGTGTTCAACGTGGAGGGCAACAGTCTGCACGTGACGGCAAGTGTTGGACTCGCATTCAGTGGCCCTGGGGAGGAGATTCCCGAAACCCTGATGCGTGACGCAGACTTCGCGATGTATCAGGCTAAGCAAAACGGGGGGAGGCAGCATCAGCTGATCGACTCGGCTGTCCGGCTGGCGGTGAACCGTCGAGGAGGTTTAGCCCACGATTTACGCGACGCGCTGACGCGTGGGGAGTTCCAGCTGGCATACCAGCCGATCGTTGCTGCCGACAACGGAGAGCTGTTGGGGGTCGAGGCGTTGCTGCGCTGGCATCATCCAGACCGGGGTTGGGTGATGCCGAACGACTTCTTGCCCGTCGCCGAATCAACCGGGCTTATCTGCGACATCGGGGAGTGGGTGCTGACCCGGGCATGCCGGGACCTTGCGCACTGGCATGAACTGTACGGATCGGCGATCCCACACGTCAGCGTGAACGTCTCGCCCTATCAGGTGATGGCGTCTGGTTTCGAGACGATGGTGGAACGCGTTCTGCAGGCGACCGGTACTGACCCGGCAGAAATCTTCCTCGAGGTGACTGAAAGCGCCTTCCTCGAGGACGGACCTCGCGCTCTCTCCGTGCTCGAGGAGACCAAGAATCTTGGAGTGGGCCTCATCCTTGACGACTTCGGCACCGGCTACTCCTCCCTCAACTACCTTCGACTGTTCCCGTTCGATGTCCTCAAGATTGATCAAGTCTTTATCGGCAGCCTTGACAGTCCCAGCACACGTACGATCGTCGCCGCCATCATCGACCTGGCGCATGGCTTGGACTTGCCGGTCGTCGCGGAAGGTGTCGAAACAGAGCAGCAGCTCGCGCAGATCACCGATCTTGGCACTGACCGTGCGCAAGGCTTCCACTTCTGTCGCCCCCTGCTCATCGAGCAGATCGACCAGCGTCTTCTCCAACCGGCAGGTGCAAAACCGATACGGCTGCCGCTGCCGAGAAACCCAACACAGCTGCAAGCCCTGGGTGACGTCGCGAGTTGAAACTCAACATCGGCTGGATCGACCCGACCAGCTGAAAAACCCGGTGCGCGAAGGTCTCCCGAGGTCCCTCGAAAGGCAAAGGTAGCCGCGACAGAGGTCTGCGTGCCTCAACTTGAGCAGGGCTTCGTACGGATCCAGCGCGACAGTCCTAGCACCCGCCCAGTCCACCCCGCGTCTTGCACCGGGCCGCCTGCGGTCACCGCGACGGCGCTTCTCCGCGCCTCGGGCGTCCGGGATGCTCGCCTCCATGATGCGCGGCATACAGCGGCACGATGGCGGAGGATAGGGGATTCGAACCCCTGAGAGCTTTCACTCAACACGCTTTCCAAGCGTGCGCACTAGGCCACTATGCGAATCCTCCGCCGCCGAGGGTATCGCCTCCCCCGGCAGGCCAGAAATCGAATCCACGAGAGCGTGGCCGAGTCGCTACCCGACAGGTCCGACCGACTCCGACCACATAGACTGACGTTAGCCCCCCGTGCGGCGACATCGTGCTGAACTCCCCCAGGGCCGGAAGGCAGCAAGGGTAGGCGTGCCCTGTCGGGTGCACGGGGGGTCCCTCACTTCGGTAAGCGGTGGAGATGTGCACTTCGGCCCGCGCCCATTGGGTCAGGCCGTTAGGTCGCGCTCTGCCACAGCCCCATAACGTTGCCCTCGGTGTCGGTGAAGTACGCCGAGAAGCCCATCCCCATCACATCCTGCTTACCGACGAGAGTGGATCCCCCGAGCGACTCGATCGTGGCGAGCGCCGACTCGATATCTGGTACGTCGATCGTCAGCACCGGGCTGGTCACCGGATGTTGCCTTGACAGCATGCCGCCATTGATCGCGCCAGGCTGAGCCGGCCGCCCCGAGTCGTCGGAGGGAGTCGTGGAAACCAAGCTATAGCCACCCCCGACGCCGGTCTGAATCTGCCACCCGAACGCCTCTCGGTAGAACCCGTGAGCTCTATCGGGCTCATCTGCCGGGATCTCGAAGTGGACGACACTTCCGCTCATGAATACCTCCGAAGTCCAGGCGGGACCGACCCCCGCGGCCCAAGGTTTGCTGCTTCGCTCACGCTACTCTCTCGCCGAGCACCGAGAAGAGGTAAGACTGATCGGCTCTGGCCATCGGCGGGGAGCGCCCGCGGTGAGCCAGCCGGGCAGCCGCTTGTCCCTGGCCGCAGCTAAGGTCGTTTCGTGGACGCCCCCCTCGCGCTTTACCGGCGTTACCGCCCTGACACCTTCACCGACGTCATCGGACAAGACCATGTGACAGCGCCGTTGTCGCAGGCGCTCGACAACAACCGGGTTCATCACGCCTACCTGTTCTCCGGTCCACGAGGCTGCGGCAAGACAACGAGCGCCCGGATCATGGCCCGCGCCCTCAACTGCGCGGAAGGACCGACCTCGACGCCCTGCGGGAAGTGCGAGTCGTGTCTCGAGC
>JACCZJ010000045.1 GCA_013696065.1 Nocardioidaceae bacterium | reverse complement strand
GATGCCGACCATCGCCTCACCGAGACCGCGCGACACCTTGGCGATCACATCCGGGTCGTCATAGAACGTGGTCGCCTTGACGATGGCCGCTGCACGCTCGGCGGGGTTGCCGGACTTGAAGATGCCAGAGCCGACAAAGACTCCCTCGGCGCCGAGTTGCATCATCATGGCAGCGTCAGCGGGAGTGGCGATGCCGCCGGCCGTGAAGAGCACGACAGGCAGCTTGCCGAGAGACGCAACCTCGGCCACCAGGTCGTACGGCGCCTGCAGTTCCTTGGCAGCCAGATAAAGCTCGTCGGGATTCATCGACTGGAGACGGCGGATCTCGCCACCGATCTTGCGCATGTGCATGGTCGCGTTGGAAACATCGCCCGTGCCAGCCTCGCCCTTGGACCGGATCATCGCAGCACCCTCGGTCAGACGGCGGAGGGCCTCGCCGAGGTTGGTGGCCCCGCACACGAACGGCACCGTGAACTGCCACTTGTCGATGTGATGGGCGTAGTCGGCGGGAGTGAGGACCTCGGACTCGTCGACATAGTCCACTCCCAGGCTCTGCAGCACCTGAGCCTCGACGAAGTGACCGATGCGGGCCTTGGCCATGACAGGGATCGAGACCGCTGACACGATGCTCTCGATCATGTCCGGGTCACTCATGCGCGAAACGCCGCCCTGGGCACGGATATCGGCTGGCACCCTCTCCAGGGCCATCACCGCGACTGCGCCGGCATCCTCGGCGATCTTGGCCTGCTGGGCGGTCACCACGTCCATGATGACGCCACCCTTGAGCATCTCGGCCATGCCGCGCTTAACCTTTGCGGTGCCCGTGTTGGAGCCGGTGGGTTCGGGTGTCGCTACGTCGGTCACGATGCGCCTATCTCGGGTGGCTGCTGGGGCTAAGTGTGGTTAGTGCAGCGCCAGCGAAACCGCGCTGACACCCACCTCCATCGTACGACGTGCCGCCCCACCGCCTCCAAATCTCGCCACCTCCCCGTTGAGAGGTCACTCGCCCTCTCGTTCCGAGGCACTGACCTTTGTTGAGGTCACTCGCCTTCCGGCGCGGAGGTACTGGCCACTCGAGGGCAGGTGACTGGCCTCTCGACGGGAGGTAATCGGCCTCTCAACGGGAAGGGTGGGGTGTCAGGACTTGCCGGTAGATGGCTTCGACGTCAGGAGTGACGCGGGACCAGTCGTAGCGCCATACGGCCTGTCTTCCGAGTCGACTGAGTTCGGCGCGACGCACCGGATCGCCCAGCAGTTGACCGATCGCTCTGGCCGCGGCAGCGGCATCGCCGGTCGTGAACAGCTCGCCGAGCCGTCCGCCTTCCAGCACGGCGGAGAAGGCCGGCAGATCGCTCGCCACCACCGGCGCACCTGACGCCATCGCCTCCAGCAAGACGATGCCGAAACTCTCGCCACCGATGTGGGGGGCGACATAGACAGCGGCCGACGCGAAGAGTCGACTCCGATCAGCGTCTGCCACGGACCCGAGGAAGGAGATCCGCTGTTGTATATGCGGAGCTAGCCAGTCCAAGGGCGGAGGCTTTCCCCGTCCGGCGACGAGGAGCCGAGCATGGGGCCAATCCTTCGAGAGCGCCGAGAACGCCGCAGTCATGACGTCGAGACCCTTGCGCGGCTCGTCGATGCGACCAAGAAACACCAGGGTCGCCCCACCCTCAGCCCATTCGGCCTTGGCCTTCACCGATGCGAAGCGATCGCAATAAATGCCATTCGGTATGACGATCGGGTCGCTGCCGATGTGCTGGACCAGAGTCGCGCGGGCCGACTCAGAGACAGCGATCCGCGCGGCGATCTTGTCGAGCGATGCGCTGAACAGGTTGCCTGCTGATTCGAGCATCCAAGAGCGGGTGCTGGTGGTGTGGAAGGTCGCCACCACGGGCACCTCACTGGCGCGCAACGCCAACAGGGACACGCTCGGGGTGAGGGGGTCGTGGACGTGCAGTACGTCGAACCGCCCCGTCTCGACCCACCGGCGGGTCCGGGCAGCGACGCGTGGCCCGAAGGCTAGGCGGGCGACAGATCCGTTGTAGGCGATGGGAACGGCCTTGCCGGCATACGTCACCGGGACACCACCATGGCTGGAATCCGCCAATTCGGTGGTCGACTGCTCCGATTTGGGAATAGCCCCGGGGGCGAGCACACCGACATGGTGCCCGCGTGACCGCAACTCTTCGGCCAAATCTTTGACGTGGTTCTGTACACCACCTGGCACTTCGAGGGAGTAGGGACAGACGAGCCCGATCCTCATGGCGTCACCGTCATGAGGTCGCCGTCGTAGAGTCGACCGTCATGTGTCGCCATCATGGTGTCAACGTCGGCGGGGTCCGGTCAGCGCCCGCGATCAGATCCGCCGTGAATACTGGTTGCATCATGTGCCAGTCGACGGGAGCTTGGCGGATTCCCGCGGAGAACCAGTCCGCGATCTGCTGTGTCATCAACGCCACCCCCTCTCGACCCGGGATCGGTGTGATCACATCGCTGAAGTGGATCCGCAGCAGGGGCCCACGGTAGGACAACGTTGCTGCCACCAACGGCGCGCCGGTGAGTCGGGCCAGTACGGCGGCCCCTCCCGCCATTCTCGCGGTTTCGCCCAAGAGGTCGACCTCGACCCCTGACCGGGTGAGGTCGCGATCGGACAGCAGGCAGACGAGCCGGCCCGCACGCACGGCGTCGCGCAGCTTTGCGAGCGGGTTGCCTTCGCCTGTGAGAGCGAACACCTCCATTCCCAACGCCTCGCGGTACCTGACGAACCGCTCATAGAGGGCAGCCGGCTGGAGTCGCTCGGCCACCGTGGCGACAGGCATCCCGGTAAGGCAGGCCCAGGCCCCGGCCAGATCCCAGTTGGCCATGTGGGGCAGAGCGATGATCGCTCCACGCCCTTGGTCGAACCCGTCGCGCAGGGGTGCCTCGTTGGTCGTCACGACGGTGTCTACGATGCGCCGCTCCGACCAGGCAGGCAGACGCAGAGCCTCATGCCAATAACGAAAGTAGGATCGCATGGCGTGCTGAGAGAGATCCCGAAGTTGTGTCCCATCGGACCCTTGAACGGCGCGCCGCAAATTCGATTCCAGCTGCTGGACACCGAGACCTCGACGGGCCCACACGCGGTCTGCCGCGCTCTCCATTAGCCGCTCGGCGACCGGCTCCGGGGTGTGGCGGGTCAGCGCCCATCCCGAGGCGAATGTCTGGTCGACCAACCGTTCACGTGCGGCCGCCCCGCGAGATCGGGTGGTCATCAAGATGGCGGGGTCGGTTGGGCCAGCGCTTGTCGCCGTACGAGGATCATCCGCTGGACCACCGTGATCGTGCTGGCTGCCGCAAGCGTCCACAGCACGATAGCCAACAGGACCGGGAGGTCGAGGAGGTCCGCAAAGAAGGTGACGGCCAGCAAGGCGACCAGCCGGTCCGCCCGCTCGGCGATGCCCCCCTTTGCTTGCATGCCGAGGCTTTCCGCCTTGGCACGTGTGTATGACGTGACCGATCCCATAACGAGTGCCCACAGCGCCACATAGGCGAGAAGCCTGTCGTCGCCACCACCGAAGAACCAGAGCACGAGGCCGGCGAAGACGGCGGCGTCGCCGAACCGGTCGAGTGTGGAATCCAAGAATGCGCCCCATTTGGAGGATGTTCCGAGGGTGCGCGCCATGTCGCCGTCGATCAGGTCCGAGAAGACGAAGGCGGTGATAACCAGCACACCGATCCACAGCTGTCCGCGCGGGAAGAACCCCAAGGCCCCGGAAACCACACCGATGGTGCCCACGATGGTGACGGTGTCTGGCGACACCCCGAGCTTGATCAAGAGGTGCGAGATCGGCTTGAAGAAGTTGGTCCAAAACTGACGAAAGCGCTCAAGCATCGGGGACGTTGCGGTCTTCCTGATGAGTCGGGTCGGGCCAGGCCGCGGTGATCAGGTCTCGGGTGTCAGCGAGCAGCTGTGGCAGCACTTTGGTGTGGGCCACCACCGGCATGAAGTTCGTGTCACCACCCCAGCGAGGAACCACGTGCTGGTGCAGGTGCGCGGCGATTCCGGCGCCCGCGATGGCGCCTTGGTTCATGCCGATGTTGAAACCGTGCGCTCTGCTCGTATTGCGAACGGCCTGCATCGCCTGCTGGGTCAGTGCGGCCAACTCAGCAGTCTCGTCGACGCTGAGGTCGGTGTAATCGGCCAGATGCCGGTAGGGGCATACCATCAGGTGGCCGGGGTTATACGGATACAGGTTGAGGACGGCGTAGGCATGTTCTCCCCGGCGTACGACGAGGCCCTCACCGTCGGGCAACGCCGGAATCATGCAGAACGGGCACTCCCCGGCCTCGCCGGTGGCGGGTTTGTTGTCGCCCTTGATGTAAGCCATCCGGTGCGGAGTCCACAGTCGCAGGAACGGGTCGGCTTCGCCGGCGCCGAGTTGCTCTTCGTACTGGCTCATACCTGAACCCGCTGCTCGATCGCCTCGGCGATACGCCGAATGGCCTCTTCTCTCGGTACGCCGTTGTCCTGATCCCCGCTGCGATAGCGAAAGGACACAGCCCCATCTTCGATATCGCGATCACCAGCGATGATCATGAATGGCACCTTGGCGAGCTGGGCGTTGCGGATCTTCTTTTGCATCCGGTCGTCTGATCGGTCGACGTCGACACGGATGCCGTGTCCTTGCAGCTCACGCGCCAGTTCCGTGAGGTAGTCGTCGTGGCGCTCCGCGATGGGAATGGCGACGACTTGCACCGGCGCCAGCCACGGGGGGAAGGCGCCGGCGTAGTGCTCGGTCAGCACCCCGACGAAGCGTTCGATCGACCCGAACAGAGCGCGATGGATCATCACGGGCCGCTGGCGGCTGCCGTCTGCGGCGGTGTACTCGAGTTCGAAGCGTTCCGGCAGGTTGAAGTCAAGCTGAATGGTCGACATCTGCCAGGTTCGTCCGATCGCGTCCCTGGCCTGGACGGAGATCTTTGGGCCGTAGAACGCGGCGCCGCCCGGGTCGGGGACGAGGTCGAGACCCGACGCAGCCGCGACCTCAGCGAGTGTGGCGGTTGCCTCCTCCCAGACCTCGTCTGAGCCGACATACTTGTCCTCGTTCTTACTAGACAGCTCGAGATGAAAGTCTTGCAGCCCGTAATCCTTGAGCAGCTCGAGAACGAACTGCAGCGAGAAGGTCAGCTCGTCGTGCAGCTGGTCGCGCGTCGCGTAGATGTGCGCGTCATCTTGGGTCATGCCGCGCACCCGAGTCAGCCCGTGCACGACCCCGGATTTTTCGTAACGGTAGACCGAGCCGAACTCGAAGAGCCGCAGCGGGAGTTCGCGATAAGATCTGCCCCTCGACCGGAAGATCAGGCAATGGAAGGGGCAGTTCATTGGCTTGAGGTAGTAGTCCTGGCCAGGTTTCTTCACGGCCCCATCTGCGTCGCGGACCTCGTCGACATGCATCGGCGGGTACATGCCGTCGGCGTACCACTGAAGGTGACCGGACGTCTCGAAGAGCGCCCCCTTGGTGATGTGGGGGCTGTAGACGAACTCGTAGCCACTCTCCACGTGGCGTTTGCGGGAGTAGTCCTCCATCTCCTTGCGAAGGATGCCGCCCTTGGGATGGAAGACAGCGAGCCCGGAACCAATCTCGTCGGGGAAGCTGAACAGGTCGAGCTCGGTGCCGAGTCGCCGGTGGTCGCGTCGCGCTGCTTCCTCGAGCCGGGCACGGTGAGCGTCAAGCGCCTCCTTGCTCGGCCAGGCGGTGCCATAGATGCGCTGCAGCTGCGGGTTCTCTTCGCTGCCCCGCCAGTAGGCGGCCGCCGACCGCATGAGCGCGAAGGCTGGAATCCGCTTGGTGCTAGGAAGGTGCGGCCCTCTGCACAGATCCTTCCAAGCGAGAGACCCATCCCGTTTGAGGTTGTCGTAGACGGTCAGCTCGTCGCCACCGACCTCGACGTCTTCCTCGCTCGCCACCGACTGGCTGCCTGGACCCTTGAGTTCGATCAACTCGAGCTTGTACGGTTCCGCAGCAAGCTCGACCCGAGCCTCGCCGTCGCTGACGACCCGGCGCGAGAACCGCTGCCCTTCCTTGATGATCTTGCGCATCAGCGACTCGATCTTGGTGAGGTCGTCGGGCGTGAAAGGCTCGGCCATGTCGAAGTCGTAGTAGAAGCCGTCTGTGATGGGAGGGCCGATTCCCAAGCGGGCCTCAGGGAACAGCTGCTGAACCGCTTGGGCCATCACGTGCGCGGTCGAATGGCGCAGTATCCCTAGCCCATCGTCACTGGCGATGGTCACGCCTTCGACCTCCGCCCCATCGGTGAGCTCCTGAGAAAGGTCTCGCAACTCCTCGTCGACTCGGACCGCGATGATCGTTGGGGCGTCGGCAAAGAGCTCCCATGCCTTCGTGCCTGGGGTCACGGTCCGCTCATTGCGCTCGGTTGCGGCGACGACGGTGACTTTCAGGTCAGGCACGTGTACTCCTCTGCTTGGTGGTGGCGTCTGGCTATTGCCACTGGGGGTTGAGGCTTGATCGTATCGAGGCGGTGGCACGTCGTCGTAGCCATTTCGTCGTACGCCGGTTCAGCTGAGCTGGCGAGCCGGCGATCTGCGACAGTGCGCGCCTCGGGCGAACTGACAGGCCTTAGCGTGGGTCATCCGAATCGAAGCCGGTCGGTGCGCGCACATCGACAG
>JACCZJ010000441.1 GCA_013696065.1 Nocardioidaceae bacterium | reverse complement strand
CTACGCAACCGCCCGGCAAGTTTCGACGCTCGCAGACTTGGGTGCGACCGTCAACAAGCGGGCCCTCGATGTCGTCGACGACGAATCAATGCGCGCTGTCGTCGACGAGATCGTCGACCGGCACGGTGCCGTGAACGTCCTCGTGAACAACGCCGGCTACGCCCTTCAGGCCCCGATAGAGACCGCTGTTCTCGACGACATCCGTCGCCAGTTCGAGACGAATGTCTTCGGACTGGTGCGTCTCACCCAGCTGGTGCTCCCCGGGATGAGGCACAGGTCTGCGGGGCGAATCATCAACCTCTCTTCCATGGGCGGGCGTTTCAGCCTCCCCGGCGGCGGCTTCTATCACGCAACCAAGCACGCCGTCGAGGCGATCAGTGATGCGTTGCGCCTCGAAGTGGCATCCTTCGGTATCCGGGTCAGCGTCGTCGAGCCGGGCCCGGTGCTCACCGATTTCGGTACCACGGCAGTCGGCACGATGCGCGAGGGTGACACCGCGCCCGGGTCAGACCCTTACAGCGACTTCATGCATCGCGTTGCCGCAGCGTACGCAGGCGCCTACGACGGTGGGGGGAGCAAAGTCGCCTCGTCACCAGGTGACGTCGCCGCCGTGATCGTCAAAGCGGCGACGGCGCGGCGACCACGCCCGCGCTACGTGGTCGGGCCTGTCGCCCGTGTCCTCGTCATCAGCAAACGGGTACTCCCGGACCGAGGGTTTGACGCTCTCGTGAGGTCGCAGTTTCCCACGCCCTGACCGGCGCCAGATATGGTCCTGAACCTCCGGCCGGACGTGGCGTCTGACACGTTGCGAGGAGTCGGCGGGCGGGCGTAGGCGTGTCAGGTCAGCAAAGTCGGGGATCAGCTGGCGAATGTGCAGAAAATCAGGCACAATCTCGCCGCCGGTGTGGGCACAAAATGCGGAACCGCCGCGTTAGAGACGATGCACTACACATACCGCAACGACCTGTGACTGCACCACCCGACGATGAGACAAAAAAGCGAGCGGACCTAACAATGGCTACTGACTACGACGCACCACGCAAAACCGAAGAAGAGATGAATGAAGACTCCATCGAGGAGTTGAAGGCACGTCGGCACGACAAGAACTCTGGCAAAGTCGATGAAGACGAGGTCGAGGCAGCTGAGGCGTTCGAGCTACCGGGAGCCGACCTGTCGCACGAGGAATTGTCGGTGCAGGTGATGCCCCGTCAGTCCGACGAGTTCACCTGCTCGAGCTGCTTCCTCGTCCAGCATCGAAGCCAGATGGCCAGCGACAAGTCGGGACAGCTGATCTGCCAGGACTGCGCTGCCTGAAGCAGCCGGAGATCGATCCTAGGTGGCCTGACGCTTGAGCTTGCGCTTGCTGCCCGGCTTGCCCTCGTCCAGCATTCCCGGCGGCACCTCGCCGGTTGATTTGACCCAGTACTGGGCCGCCCGACGAGTCGCATAGGTCTTGGCCACGCCGATCGCCATACCGCTCACTGCGGCCCAGAGCATTGCCTCGCGCCCGCCGATGTCAGGGTTCTCGGGTCGTGTCGGCGGTTTGTGGCCGGTGGCCGTAGCCCAGGCTGCATCGAGGAGCCGCGCCACGGCCACGCCCGCGACCAAGGCGGATCCGCTGCCGAGCATTTTCCAGGCGCGTTTTCCCTTGGCCTTCTTTGCCTTGGCTTCGTCGACCTTGGACTTTGTGGCCACGGTGCTCCTCTCGGGATATGGGTAACGCGGGGACTGCTAACTCCGTGGGTCAGTCTTGCACGATGGTGGGGTGCAGGCTTCGGGCGAGACGAGTCGGGTGCCTGCTCGAGACCACCCAGTAGGGCGTGACATCAGCGGTGTCGTCGATGGAAACCTTGACCGCCTCGCGACAGTAGGGGCGCACCACCAAGAACGCGCGTGCATCGGCGTCCACTCCGCATACGCGCCGCGTCTGCTGTGCGTCGAGGCTCTCGACCTCGCCGACGTACCGCCAAGGCAGGTGGGCGCGTCCGGCATGTAGGCCCGTTTCGTCGACGAGCACCCGCACGCCGCCGTAGCTAACCAATGCTCCTGCCACGAGCACGGCAGCGAAGCAACCGCCTGCAATCGCCACGATCGTCGGCGCAGCGACAAAAAGTACCCACCACACGGTGACAGCGAAGGCTGCCCCGAGGAGCCACCAAGTTGGCGGAGCACGCAATGTCTCCTCATAGCGGCGCGACGACGGCTCTGACACGGCGACCAGCCTGCCACGCTGCCCGACCAGTAGGCTCAGCAGTTGTGGCGGCGACCACTCAGCCATGACCCTGACTCGTCTCCGCCGGCATTGAGGGGGTCGCTCTCGATTGCAACGACAGGGGAGGTTTCGGCAACCATGGTCGACGTGCTCATCTCTCGCCTCGACCATGAGTTGCCGCTGCTGGCCTACGCCCACCCAGGTGACGCTGGCGCCGACCTGATGACGACAGTCGACGTGCGGCTGTTGCCGGGGGAGCGCTCGATGGTTCCGACAGGAATCTGCCTTGCGCTGCCAGCCGGCTATGCGGCCTTCGTGCACCCCCGGTCTGGATTGGCCGCCCGTTGTGGCGTCACCGTGGTCAATGCGCCCGGGACGATCGACGCCGGCTACCGCGGTGAAGTAAAGGTGTTGCTCGTCAACCTCGACCCGCGTCAACCAGCCGAGCTCAAGCGCGGCGATCGGGTTGCTCAGATCGTCTTTCAACGAGTCGAACGCGCGAATTTCGTTGAGGTCGAGCGGTTGCCGGGCTCTCAACGAGGAGCCGGTGGTCACGGTTCAACGGGAGGATTCGCTGCCCCAGCTGGCGCAGCAGGAGAGGACAGATTTTGATGTTCCGCCGCAAGGGTCGTCCCGACGAGACATCTGGGCTCGGACCTGTCGATGACACACCCGAGGTGCCAAAAGTGCGCAACCGGGGTCCTTGGGATCGGTCTGAGACGGAGGCCGACGGGGAAGACGAGGCCTACGTCGACCTCGGCGGTCTGATCGTCAAAGGCGCACCAAACCTGGAGTTACGGCTGCAAGTTGATGAATCCTCAGGGCTGGTCGCCGCGGTGCTGTTGGCGGGCCCGGAGTCTGGGCTGGAGCTCCGTGCCTTCGCGGCACCCCGCAGCAGTGGTATTTGGGATGACGTTCGCCACGACATCGCCGCAGAGGCCGCTCGACGCGGTGGTTCCGCCACCGAACTCGATGGCAGCTTCGGCCCAGAACTCAAGGTGGTTGTCCCGGCGCAGACTCCCGAGGGTCTCAAAGCCACGCAGACGAGCCGCATCGTCGGTGTCGACGGACCACGGTGGATGCTGCGCGGCACCTTCCTGGGCAAGAGCGCGACGGAGGCTGGCGCCGACGAGGTCCTGGACCAGGCCTTCCGTGACGTCATCGTGGTCAGGGGAGACTCCCCGATGGCACCACGCGCCATGATCACGATGCACATGCCGGACCAGTCCAGGTCGGCGTGGGACGAGTCCGGCTCCGATGCCACAACGCACGCTGCCGAGCAGTGATGGCTGCCCCCACCTCGCTCGCAGCAGGACATACTGGGGTCAGTGAGCGCCATAGCTGGTTACGCTAGTTGACATGAGCACTGATACGGGCGGTTCGCGCCTCAAGCGGGCCTTCAAACGACTGGCCGCGAGCCCAGCGGAGCTTGAGGCCGACGATCTCAGGCAGGAGAGCCAGCAATCCGGCTGCGTACGTATCGACAACGCCGGCGATCGCGATGTCGTGACCGTCTTCGGGCACGTCAAGTGTGTCTCACTCGCTCCCCGCGCAGGGGCCCCCACCCTTGAGGCCGACCTCTATGACGGCTCGGCCATGCTGACGCTGGTATGGCTCGGGCGACGCAAAATCGCCGGCATCAAGCCCGGCGTCGAACTTGTAGCGACCGGCCGCGTCTCGCACCACGACGGACGCCGTGTGATCTTCAATCCCCGCTACGAGCTGCGGGCCTGACGCGTGGCTGAGGCAGCGGCGCAATCCGGGCGCTCGGTCTCCGAGCCGAAACCCGGGGACACGCACTACACCACCGTTGAAGGCTTGGTTCGTGGACAGCTCTCAAAGGCTCTAGGTGGCAAACGGGGGATAGTCGAAGGAGCGGTACCGACACTCGGTTTCACGGTGTCCTGGATCATCTTCCACGACCTCAAGCTTTCGTTGCTGGTCTCCGGCAGTCTTGCTGCCATTGCGTTGGTCGTCCGGCTCGTTCAGCGCTCAAACGTCCAGTTCGTTGTCAACGCCATCATCGGTATCGCCATTGCGGCGGTGTTTGCACTGCGCTCGGGTAAAGCAGAGGACGCATTCTTGCCGGGCCTGATCTACAACGCCGCCTACGCGGTCGTCCTCGGGGGCTCGGCGCTGTTGAGATGGCCGCTGGTCGGCTTCATGATCGGCAGTGTCACTGGTGAACCGACCGAATGGCACAAGGACAAGCACCTGGTGACGTTGTGCACCAGGCTGACCTGGTTGCTCGCCGCTCCTTGTGTCGTCCGGGTGCTGGTCCAATACCCGCTGTACGAGGCGGGACAGACCGCCTGGCTCGGCATCGCCAAAATCTCTATGGGGTGGCCGCTGCAGCTGGCGACTTTGGCGACGATGGCCTGGTTGCTCAGTCGAAACAGCACCCCCATTGCCGTCAAGAGTCCGGACTCAGAGCTGTCCGCGAAAGCTACGGCGCCGTCGTCGCAGCAGAGAACCGGCTAGCGGCGCCCCGACCCGTCGCTTGTCAGCTCGGCCTCCCGTACGCCGAGAGCCCGGGATAGCAACGTTCGACGATTGTGTACGGAAGTCTTGGCGAAGACTGACTTCAGGTGGTCCTGAACCGTGTGCTCTGTCAGAAACATTCGCTGAGCGAGGTCCCGGGTATCGCTACCTGTGGCCAGTAGACCGACGAGCTCACTCTCTCGGCCGCTCAAGCCGAAGGCAAGGGCGAAGATCTCCAGCCGGTCAACCGGAGATGTCTCTTCGATGGTCACGGCGATCGTAGCCTCCTCAGCGCCTCCCGACTCGGACAGCCGGGCAGCACGCAGCGTCACCCAGAGACCCTTCGAGAGATGCACTCGGGCCATAGCGGGATGACTATCCACACCCTGCTCGATCGCTTGCAGCTGTCCCGCAACGTTATAGACGCTCGCTGGCACCGGTGCCCGATCCGCAGCCTGCGGCAACAGGGTCTGGAGCCACGCATGACTGCCTGGCGTCTGATTCAGGATGCGTAGACCGTCGTCGAGCAGGAACACCACCGGGCCAAGCTCCCTGACCGCAGGCACCGCGGGGGTCGTGAGGGTCTGCGCCTGGC
>JACCZJ010000395.1 GCA_013696065.1 Nocardioidaceae bacterium | reverse complement strand
CCTACTTATCAACGAGTGACAGGCGGCGTAGGCTCGCAGACATGGTGACGCTCATACGTCTGGCGAGGGTGCTGGCGTTGCTCGCGCTTGCAGTGCTCATCGTCTCCCTGATCATTGGCCTGGCACGTTCTGAAACGGGCGTCTTCGAGAAGATCGTCCTTCTAGTGGTGATCGCTGGATGTGTCGCAGCCGCCGCCAAGGTCTCCTCGATTGCCCTCGCGGCGGAACGCAGGCTCCACCACCACTAACAACGTGGCGGTGCGGCGAACGTACGCATTTGCCGCGACCCGCGCGGACTGGTGAGGGCGGCACTACTCGACGGGCGAGGACTGCAGGGCCGCCAGCAGGGCCTTCATCCACGGGCCCAGATCTGACGGTGTCTGAGCTGAAATGAGAGTGCCGTCGACCACCGTGGCCTCGTCAACCCAGTCCACGCCAGCGTTGACCATGTCATCACGGATGGCGCCGACGCTGGTCGCGCGCCGACCCTTGACGATGCGCGCCGAGATCGGCACCCAACCGGCGTGGCAGATGAACGCGACCGGCTTGCCGGCGGCGTCGAAGTCGTGCACCAACGCGAGCACGGCCTCGGAACGCCGCAACTTGTCTGGGGCGAACCCGCCCGGGATGACGATGCCGTCGAAGTCCTGCGCTGACAGGCGGTCAACAGTGGTATCCACTGCCACCGGTCCGTGCCCCTCCTTACCGGTCACGGGATTGTCGTCGAGTCCTGCCACCGTCACCGCAACGCCCTCCTCACCCAAGCGGTACAGCGGATACAGCAGCTCCATATCCTCGAACGAGTCAGCCGCAAGCAGGACAACCTTCTTGCCTGTGAGCGTCACGGCGCCACGCTGCTCCCGCCGACACCGCCAATCAGCGAGGGGTCCAAGCCTGGCCGGGGCTGAACCGTCGAGAACCCCAGTGCCCAGAGCGCGCGCCGACAGTCAGTGGCTCGTCATGAAGCTTCCGCTCCTGCCGCTTCGCGTCCGGCCGAGAGCACGCCACTGCTCTCGGCGCGAACAGTCCAACCATGCCTTCGGCGCGCTCGACCTCGGCATGGATGGCCGCGATGAGCCATGTCGTGGTGCGGCTCCGGCGGCCCGGGCCTGGGACCGCCCGAAGGCGGAGAGCCCGTGGGTTGCACCAGCTGGGTTCGGTCCCGCGGTCCTAGGACTACGGCTCGAGTGAGCTCGGGTCGACCGGGACGTCAACGGCGTGCTCCTTGAGCGCTGCCAGTGGCACGATCCTCAGCACCGCCTCGTTGGTGGAGGCCAGCACGACCGGCGCCGCTACGCCGTCGCTATAGGCTCGCGCCCAGTTCACCGCGGTCACGCACCAGCGGTCGCCCGGCAAGAGTCCGGGGAAGCGGTACTCAGGTTTCGGTGTCGAAAGGTCGTTGCCGATGCTGCGCTGGTGGTCGAGAAACTCGGCCGTGACGACGGCGCAGATGGTGTGGCTCCCGAGGTCTTCCGGGCCGGCGCTGCAGCAGCCGTCGCGGAAGAACCCGGTTAGCGGGTCCGTGCCACAGGGTTCCAGCTCGTCACCAAGGACGTTGCGCTGTGTCATCGACCCAGCATCGCGCACGGCGGTGGCATTCGTGCCTCCTGGCAATCCGTCGCGCAATCCCGCTTGCTCACCCCCGCCCACCCACGCCAAGGCACGCACCTGCCGCGATCCACCCGGACCAGCCGAATTGAGGGCGTCGAGGATCCTGGGCGGAGCCGAGGCGAGTTGGGGTCACTGTTCGGACGAGTGACTGAGCGTTGGCGACGGCCAGCCGCAAGTCAGCTGTCGTCGTGGCCAGCTTCGCTACTGGCTTGCAGGAGGCGTTGCCCGAGGATGTGTGATGCTTCGCGTAGTTGGCGAGGCCTGAGGATGTGAAAGGGTGCCCCGATCGCCACGAGGTGCTGGCAGTACCAGTGTGGCTCGTCGGTGGGGGCGACCAGACGGGTGTGGTGGGCGTCGATCGTCTCGATGCGGCCCAGATTCCACGGGATCCACCCCGCGACGGAAGGGGCGGGAGCCGACCTCCTCCGGGAGTCGGTGGACGGCTCGTCGGGGAGGACCCGCCACACTGATATCGATGCCTGATGAGTGCGCCGCGAGGTCCGAAAGGAGCTAGAAGATGATGGATGACGCGATCTCGATCGTGCCAGCGAACGAAGCGCACTGGGCAAACTTGGAGGCCAGCCGTGCAGCGGGAACCCACAGGTCCCCCCACCCCGTGGATCGCGCGCCAGGCGTCAGCGGCATTCTGGAGCAGCTCGATCAGGAACCGGCCGTGGTACTCCTTGCCGAGCAGACGCTCGGCTCGAGCGAACGACCAGGTGTCCCGGACCGCGTCCTCGCTCCGGTGCTGTGCCCGTTCGGCGACGGTCCGCCGCTCCAGGATCGCGCGATCGTCGTGCGCTGACATGGCACGAGGCTACCCACCGGCAGCCCTCAAGGCCTCGGGTGCCTCTGCGATCTCTAGGACCAACTTGAAGCCCAGACCCTCGTGACCGATGCTCGCCCGCAGTCCGCCGAGCTCGCCCACGCCCACCGTTGCGATACTCCTGCCGGCATAGGAGAGCTCGCCCTTGACATGCCGCACGATCTCTTCCGAGCAGTGGCACGTATCGCTCTGAATCCGTCGTAAGCCCGATGCCCTGGAGGCGCTTGACAACGTCCGCATTGTCGTAGTGGAGGGGGCGTCCTTGCAC
>JACCZJ010000479.1 GCA_013696065.1 Nocardioidaceae bacterium | reverse complement strand
CTGTCGCCCTCGTCGTAGGTAGCGAGGTTGAAGTCGTAGAGGCTCGTGGCCGAACGCCGTCCAGTGGCAACAGCCTTGCCAGCATGCAGATTAAGGCGGATGTCGCCGGTGACGTGGCGTTGTGACGATTCGACATACGCGTCGAGCGCGCGCTTGAGCGGCGAGAACCACAAACCGTCATACGTGAGCTCACCCCACCGCTGGTCGACGCCACGCTTGTAGCGGGCCAGGTCGCGCTCCATCGTCACGGTCTCGAGCTCGAGGTGCGCGGCGATCAGCGCCATCGCGCCTGGAGCTTCGTACACCTCCCGGCTCTTGATGCCGACCAGCCGGTCCTCCACGACGTCGAGTCGTCCCACGCCCTGCGCGCCGCCGCGATGGTTCAGCTGCTGGATCGCCTGCAGCATCGTGACGTGCTGCCCGTCGATCGCAACAGGAACGCCGTCCTGGAAGGAGATCTCGACCTCGTCGGCGTCGCGTTCGACCGCGGGGTTGTCGGTGTAGGAGTAGACATCCTCGATCGGCGCATTCCAGATGTCCTCAAGGAACCCAGTTTCCACCGCCCGGCCCCAGACGTTTTGGTCGATGGAGTACGGCGACTTCTTCGTCACGTCGATCGGCAGGTCATGCTCACCGGCATAGTTGATGGCCTTCTGGCGGGTCCAGGCGTAGTCCCTCACAGGCGCGATGACCTCGAGGTGGGGGGCCAGGGCGGCGATGCCTACTTCGAAACGCACCTGGTCGTTCCCCTTGCCCGTGCACCCGTGACTCACCACGGTGGCGCCGTGTTCGCTGGCAGCGTGCACGAGGTGCTTGGCGATCAGTGGACGCGACAGCGCCGAGACGAGGGGGTAGCGATCCATGTAGAGGGCGTTCGCTTTGAGTGCGGGCAGGCAATAGTCCTCGGCGAACTCGTCTTTGGCGTCGACCACCACGGCTTCGACAGCGCCACATGCCAACGCCCGCTTGCGAATCGTCTCCATGTCTTCGCCGCCCTGGCCGACGTCGACGGCAACGGCGACGACTTCGGCACCTGTCTGGTCACCCAGCCAGCCGATGGCGACCGAGGTGTCGAGTCCTCCCGAATAGGCGAGGACGATGCGTTCTGGTGAGGTTGTCACGAGTGCTCCTTGGTAGATGGTTCATGAGATTCGAACCCCGCCGCGGCGAGGTTCAGCAGCCGCGCGGCGAGGGCTGCGCCACCCTCGGGGTCACGGCTGATCACCACGACGGTGTCGTCGCCCGCGATGCACCCGAGAGCAGCAGTCAACGCCGCCTTGTCGAGTGACGACGCCAAGAACTGGGCCGCGCCTGGGGGTGTGCGCAGGACTGCCAGGTTGGCCGATCCCTCGGCGCTGACGAGCAGCTCGTTGCAGAGCCGGGCGAGCCGATGTTCGGCAGCGGCTGAGTCGTTGGCTGAGCTGGGCGTGCGATCGCCGCCCTCGCTCGGGACGGCGTACACGAGGACTCCTCGACGGTCTCGAACCCGCACGGCGTCAAGCTCCACCAGGTCGCGGGAGAGGGTGGCTTGCGTGACCCGCAAGCCCGAATCCGCGAGCAGGTCTGCAAGTTCGGCCTGGGAGCGCACTGCATGACGCCACAGCAGATCGACGATCCGCTGATGGCGGGCCGTCTTGGTGGTGGCCACCGGGAACTCAGCGCTCATGTCTGAGCTCCCTTACCGGCGCGCAAAAGCCAGGTGAGCAAGGCCTTCTGGACATGGAGGCGATTTTCGGCTTCGTCCCAGACGAGGCTCTGCGGACCGTCGATGACATCGGCGGCGATCTCTCTGCCCCGGTACGCCGGCAGGCAGTGCAAGACGACTGCCTTCGGGTCGGCCAAAGCCATAGCGGCGGAGTCGATGGCGTAAGGAACGAACGGCGAGGACCGGTCAGCGGCTTCGTCCTCCTGGCCCATCGAGACCCAGGTGTCGGTCACCACGACGTCAGCACCCTCGACGGCCACCTTCGGTGACGTCTCGTGGCGCGCCGAGCCGCCGGTCTGCCCCGACACCCGCTGGGCGTCGGCCAGCACGTCCGGGTG
>JACCZJ010000388.1 GCA_013696065.1 Nocardioidaceae bacterium | reverse complement strand
GGTAGATCCCGCTTTCCTTCTCCAGAGCCTCCTCGGCCGTCGTGGGCAAGATGCCCATGTCGGCCAAGCCGTGCGCCAGCACAGTCATCGCGGCGTGATGGAAGTCGCGGTAGGAGGCACCCGGCTTCACTGCCGCCATACCCGCCTCTTGCGCTGCGAACACCAGGTCGTAAAGGTGGCGCTGGTCGCCGGTGAACTCCCCGGAGACAGGCACGGTCCTTGTCACGTCGGCGGTGTAGAGCGAGCGGTTTTCGACTCCCATGTCGAGCAGCAGGAGGTCCCCGGGCGTGACCGGGCCGTCGTTCTCGATCCAGTGCAAAGTGGTTGCGTGAGCGCCCCCCGCGACTATGCAGTCGTAGCCGACATCGTTGCCAGCTGCACGTGCCCGACGCCAGAAGGTGCCCTCGATCCACCTCTCCCCGTGCGCCAAGACGTCGGGCCACTCCCGCGCTGAGTCCTCGAAACCCAACACGGTCGCGTCGACCGCATCCTGCATCTGTTCGACCTCCCATGCGTCCTTGACGAGGCGCATCTCCGACAAGTGGGTCGCGAGCTCCGCGTCCGCCTGGGGGTCGGAGTGAGCGCCCACCAAGGCGTCGACGTCGGCGTCGACACCGCGGTGCACCCGAGTGGCGACATCGGACCGGAGATGCTCAGGCAACTCGTAGAGGTGTCGGCACCTCAAGTCAAACATCTCCTCGGCCTCGCGCAGCGAGCGACGCCGTCCTGCCCACGCCTCGCCGTAGCGGCCATCGCGCCAGAAGGCGTCGTCGGTCTTGCTGTGCCTCGGCCGGAAAAAGAGAGTGGCTTCGCCATCGTCGAGGACGAGAACGGCGTCTGACGACTGATTGCCGGTGAGGTAGACGTGCGCGGTGTCAGCGCGAAATCGATAGTCGGTGTCGTTGGCACGTGTCTTCAGCGGTCCAGCTGGTATGACGATCCGCTCGCCGGCGAAGCGCTGGGCGAGCCGGTCGCGTCGGGCTCTGGCCCACGGAGCCACCGCCAACGCTTCGACGGCGTCTTCGTCGTCTGACCAGCCCTCTCGCATGAACGACACCAGCGCGTCGCTCGCCGGGACGGGATAGGTCGCTGGCTGAAAACGGTCAGACATGTGCACTCCCTCGCGGGCGGCGGCTCGCCGCTTTCATCGGTGCTTGCGGTCTCTATCTTGGCACCGTCGTCCATAGGGGGTGGACAACGGCCCGCGGGGTGGTTTTAGCCAGCCGCAATAGGCTGCGCGCGTGGAACTCATGAGAGTACAGCGCTGGGTCGCGTCGACACTTGCCTTGACGGTTGCCTATGTCTGGTCAAGCGGCATGGTGCTGGGCGCCCTCTACACCGTTGACCAGAATCGGACGGATGCCCAGATCGGGATTCTCGTGATGGCGGCAATCATCGGCGTGGCGGCGATCATCGGCGTGCGAGTCATCAACGGCCTGCGGCTTCGTACTCCGTGGTTGCTCGCTGGCCTTCTTCCGGCCGCCATCGGCACCTGGGTGTTATTGGGCCGCTGAAAAGTCCCCCGTGAGTGCTCGCACGCCTCGTCGGGAGCCGAAATGCGCGGTGGCTTTCCCGGTTTGACCCTGGTTACGGTACCGTAGGTTACTCCGCAGAGGACCCCGGAAGGCCTATATGACCCTGTCGGCAGAACGCACATTGACGCAGACCGAATTCTTGCTTGAGCTCGACCCCGTTGTCGAGGCAGAGCTCGACCGGCACATCCCGGTCGCAAAGGAGTGGTTTCCTCACGAGTACGT
The DNA here is from genome assembly GCA_013696065.1 of Nocardioidaceae bacterium. Lineage (GTDB taxonomy): Bacteria > Actinomycetota > Actinomycetes > Propionibacteriales > Nocardioidaceae > JACCZJ01. The sequence goes on along the minus strand of JACCZJ010000388.1, from coordinate 5,592 downwards.
ACCTTGGAGCGAGGGACGCAACTACGACGGCATCCTTGGCGGCGAGGCATGGTCGGAGAACGACTCCAACCTCTCTGATGTCGCTAAATCCGCCCTGATCATTAACTTGTTGACCGAGGACAACCTGCCCAGTTATCACCACGAGATCGCGGTACTTTTCGGGCGCGAGAAGGCGTGGGGCGACTGGGTGCACCGCTGGACAGCGGAAGAGGGGCGTCACGCCGTTGCGCTGCGCGATTACCTGACCGTCACGAGAGCAGTCGACCCAGTCGCGCTCGAGCGACTACGGATGCAGCACATGTCCCAGGGTTTCATCTCGGCCAATGACTCGAGCCTCTTGCGCTCGCTCGCCTACGTCTCGTTCCAGGAGTTGGCAACCCGCGTCTCGCACCGCAACACCGGTAGGGCCACGGGCGACCCCATCGCGGATCAACTGCTGGCGCGCATAGCCGCGGACGAGAACTTGCACATGATCTTTTATCGCAACCTTCTCGACGCAGCGCTGCAACTCGATCCGAACCAGACCATGCGGGCCATCACCGAGGTGGTGAAGACGTTCGAAATGCCGGGTGCCGACATACCTGGCTTCCAGCGCAAGGCGGTGGCGATGGCTGTCGAGGGAATCTACGACCTGCGCCAGCACCGAGACGACGTGGTGATGCCCGTCCTGCGCTTTTGGAAGGTGTTTGACCTCGAGGGCCTGTCTCCCGAAGGCGAGCAAGCGCGAGTGGAGCTGTCTGAGCTCCTCGACGATCTCGAGAAGGCCGCAGCCAGGTTCGAGGACAAGAGAGACACGCTCAAGGCCCGACTGGCAGCTCGCCGGTAGCCGGGAGCTGACGTCAGTGCACGCTCGGTGGTCAGCCAATGCGGCGAGCGACTGACTCGAGACTCGTGAGATTGCTGGTCTGCGGATCGGATCGTTCGTGACTGCGCTGCCACAGGTCGAGAAAGTCCGGCGAGGTCAATGCCGGCGAGGTCAAGAACCCCTGGACGAGCGGGCAACCCATTTCCACGAGCATCCGACGTTGATTCTCTGTCTCGACGCCTTCTGCGATCGTGCGTATGCCGATGGCACGGGTGAGTTGAATGACGGCGCTGGCGATCTGTGCGTCGATCGGGTCGGTCACGAGACCCTCGACAAAGGTGCGGTCCAGCTTGACCACGTCGATGGTGAATCGCTTGAGATAGGACAGCGACGAATAGCCGGTGCCGAAGTCGTCGATGGCGACAGAGACGCCGAGCTCGTGCAGCGCGTCGAGAGTCGCTTGCGTGCTGGCGGTGTCGTTCATCAATACCGTCTCGGTTATTTCCAGGCACAGCTGGGAGGCGGAAAGCCCCGTCGTCTCCAATACCGCCGCCACATCTTCTGGTAAGCGATGCTGGGTGAACTGCAATGCCGACAAGTTCACCGACACCGACAAGGGCCGCCGCTCGGGATATCGCGCGGTCCACTGCTGAACCGTTCGACAGGCCTCCTCCATGACCCACCGGCCCATCGGCACGATGAGTCCCGTCTCTTCGGCGAGAGGCACGAACTGCTGGGGCCACATGATGCCCCGGTTTGGCGAGCGCCAGCGCAGCAGAGCCTCCATGCCGACGACCTCTCCTGTGTCGGAGGTGACGATGGGCTGGTAATGCAACTCCAGCTCGTCTTCGTCGAGACCGCTCCGCAGGCTGATCTCGAGGTCTAGTCTCGCTCGCGTCTCGTCGACCGACACGTCGGTGGAGACGTAATAGCAGTTTCGGCCCGCGCCCTTCGCGGCATAGGTCGCAGCATCGATCAATGCGAGCATCTCGTCGCGGGCCCGGTCGAGTTGGGTCAGACCGACGCCGATCGACGCTGACATGAAGATGTGGTGGCCCTCCACGACAAACGGTTCCTGCAGCACCAAGAGGAGGCGTTCAGCTACTGCAGTGATCTCCGAGATCTCGGACACGTCCTCGACAAGCACGATGAACTCATCGCCCGACATCCGAGCCAAGGAGTCCGGCGCGGCAAGCCCTGCGCGCAACCGCTCCGCGACTTGAATCAGCAGCGCGTCACCGACCAAGTGGCCATAGGAGTCGTTGACGAGCTTGAATCGGTCCAGGTCCAAGAACAGCAGTCCATGGTGCAGTCCGGTGGTGGCGCTACGCGTGAGGGCATGGTCGAGGCGTTCGAGCAGCAGCCGTCGATTGGGCAAACCCGTCAGATCGTCGTGCAATGCGCGTCGTGTCAGCTCATCTTCGAAGGCGCGGCGCTCCGTGACATCACGCAGCACCAGCACCGCCCCCACATGGCTTCCATCTGACCGCAGCGGCGTCATGCTGTAGGCGATGTCCGATGTCTCTCCATCCGGCGGTCCGAGGCTGCCTTCGGCATCTTGGGTGATGACCTGGTCGTCGACCATCCGCTGGAAGTCGATGGGTATGCGGCGTTGTCGCAGGCCCAGGGCCTCTTGGAGAGGGGTGCCGAACACGTCAGCTTCGCTATCGCGGCCGAACATATGCAGGGCGGCCGGGTTGGCGAAGGTGATGCACGCATCACGGTCAAGAGCGATCACGCCCTCGTTTTGGGAGTTGGTGATGATGCGCAGTCGGGCAATCAGCTCGGCCGATCTCAAGATGTCGCCCGCCACGGCCGTCAAGGTCAGGAGGGCCGTCTTGTCTCGCGAGTCCCACAGTCCGCTGCCCTGACGCTGGCCCACTCTCAATCTCTCGGTGGTCAGCAGGGGTGCGCTCAGTGTCTTGGGTGTGTCAGGAGTCATCTCTGGCACTATTTCAGCGGCGCCGGCTCCCAGCAGATCCCGCGCCGTCGCCAACAGGTCGGCGCGGACGAGGTCGGGCTCAGTCTGCGCGCGCAGCGACACCACTGCTTTCTGCAGTTGCTCGGCTTGGCGTCGAGCTTGATGTTCGGTCACGCTAGCGGCATACGCCCGATGTACGAAGGCGACGAGGCCCACGAGCAAAACGACCGAGGCGGGATTGGCGGCGATGCATATGACACTTACGCCCCCCAGAGTTGCTGCTCCCATCCAGGGGAGAAGCCGTCCGACAATGGCCTGAGCGAGCGTTGAGAACGAGACACCCGTCGCGGATGCCGCGATTGCTCTCACGCACACTGCCGAAACCAGGGACATCACGAACGCCCCGGCCATACCGGCGACCGCCAACGTCAAGTCCGCCCCGTCCGGGAGCACAGTTTCCCAAGCCCGGAGAGGTCTTTGTACAGCGGCGACCGTCGCGATGCCGGCCGCTGTAGCGAGCAATATTTGGCCAAGATTGAAGGCAGCCTTTACCGGCTGCCTCCTGGAGTAGAGGCTGCCGGTGATAGACGTAACCGTTATCACCGCGAACGCTTGCCATCCCATCAGCATGGTGAGGGCGGGCACGAGGAATACCTCGTCGAGATTGATGCTTTCGATATTCCCGGCGGCGGCCATGTCTCGCTTAGGCCGCGTATTGGCGAAGATGAGGCAGGCGGTGAGGACGGCAAAGGCTACGTACTGGCCAGCAGGGACGTCGATATCAATGACATCGGGGTGAAGTGTCAGGCTGACTGTGGCTGCAAGCGTCAACCCGAGCACTAACGTACCCGCGCTCACCGCACGTAGAGTTGAGGGGGAAGCCTCATGTCGAGCTCGCGTCACCTGGCCCACCGAACCGTCCTACTCGATACAGGTCAGGCTACTCTAGGCCGCGCCGTGCGTCGCGGCAGTGCTTTGCTATAAAAGGTCCGGTTTGGCCGGACCCCTGGGTCAGTCCCAGTTCGAGGTGCGGTTTGTCGAAGGAGCGGCGTCCCAGTTCGACGTGCGGTCTGTCGAAGGAGCAGCATCCCAGTTCGAGGTCTTGGCCCACACTTCGGTGGCAGAGCCAATGCTCAATGCGGCCGTGGCGACGAGAGCGAGGGCCGAGGTAACGATGCGACGTGCGATGGGGTTGCGCATGAGTTTTGTCCTTGCGTGAAGAGGGCTGGGGTTTATATTGTTGCTTAGCGTACATAGCATGTCACGTTATGCAGCGTATTGCCACTAAGTTCGCAATGCATAGCTTGATATGTCCGAATTATCCTGGTCTAAGCATTTTATATATATAATATCGGTTAAGCGCAATATATGCCTTTCTCTGGATATCGGTGGATCGCTGAGAACATACTCGCTTCCAGCAGCCACCGTCCACGCTGCGGTGTCAGCACACCCGTGATAGACCCACCCATCCAGGTCTCGAGCGCTAGGGGAATTGAGCCCCTCCCGGCAGTAAGCAGTGGGAGGTGGACACGACCCACGAGCCGTGTCCAACTCCCACCGAAGCACTTCGTCAGTTGGCTTGACGTTCGGTGTCTTCGTCGTAATACAGGTCGCGTGCCTCGATCGCTGTGTCGGTGTAGTCGGCGAATACCCCATCGACCCCGATGTCGAAGAACCGCGCGTATTCGCTAAAGGCATCGCCCTTGGCGTTCGGATCAGTGCCCACCCGGTAGTCGGCCGGAAGGAACTGGTTTTCGTCTCGGAAGGTGAACGCATGGACGACAAGGCCGACTCGGTGAGCTCGAGACACGACGCCAGTCGGCTGAGTGAGGAAGCCGCCCGCGTCGCGGGGAATCAAGACGTCCTTGTTAGGGCCAATTCCATCGGCATAGGTGGCGATCTCACGCAGACCAGCTGCTGTCACCAAGTCGGCGTAGGTACGGGGGTCGCCCGAGGCCACCAAGTCGAAGGGAGCTCCGGTCGAGTTGATGAGCTGGACCAGCTTGACGTTCGTCCGCGTGTCGAGATGGCGCAGGTTGGAGGTCTCGAATGACTGGATAAAGACCTTGCTCGCCGCCCGGTTCATCTCCGCCTGACGCAGGTCACGCACGACCCGGCGCGAGAGCGCAAGGTGAATCGAGCGGAAGTAGGTCGGGTGCTTGGTCTCGGGGTAGACACCAATGGTGCGTCCCCGCTTGGCCGACTCGGCTCTCACGAGCGCTAGCACCTCGTCAAAGGTTGGCACCTGGTAGAGGCCGTTGTATCGCGTGTTGGCCGGTCGCACCGTAGGGAGGCGCTCGACAGCTCGGAGGGTCTTCAGCTCCGCCAAAGTGAAGTCTTCGGTGAACCATCCGGTGATGGTGACGCCATCGATGGTTTTGGTCGTATGACGATCGGCGAATTCGGGATGATCGGCCACGTCGGTCGTGGTGCTGATCTCGTTCTCGTGGCGGGCCACGAGAACGCCGTCTTTGGTCGACACCAGGTCCGGCTCGACATAGTCGGCCCCGAGCTGGATGGCCAGCTTGTAGGCGGCGAGCGTGTGCTCGGGACGGTAGCCGGAGGCGCCTCGGTGCGCGATGACCAGAGGTGGCTGGCCGAGCACTGTGTCTGCGCGACTTGCCTCTGCGGCGGGAGCAGCGGGAGAGTCGGGCTGGGCGCCCGCTGTGGTGGGCGCGGCCAGCAGAGCTGTGCTGGTCACGACGGTGGCGATGGCGGCGCCCGCACGGGTCCGCCTGGTCTGGAGAGAGAGTGTCTTCATGCGCAGCATTATGCCGCGGCGGGAGGTCGGACTAGCCATCGAAAGGTGGCAGTTCGGTGTACGGCGAGGAAAGGGGTCCCCTTACGCCCGCGGGGAGAGTATCGA
>JACCZJ010000251.1 GCA_013696065.1 Nocardioidaceae bacterium | reverse complement strand
GCAAGGTCGCCGCCTCGTCGCGCAGACGCGCCACGTCCGCCGACTGGTCGGGTGCCAACAGGTCCGCAAGATCCGCGCGACGGAGCCGGGCCACGATCACCCGCTCGACTAAGGCATCAATCGGTTTTGCCGACCGGGACAGGTGACCGCTAGGCCGGCACTGGTACTGACGATCTCCGTGCCGGGAGTAGTTGACGACGAGTTTGGCTCCACAGTGACAGACAAACAACCCGCTGCCGAGCCACTTGCGGGCGTTCATGGCCGGACCGGCGCGTCGTGACTGGTCGGCAAAGAGCTCCACGGTGGCCCGCCAGATCTCCTCGGGAACGATCGGCTCCCACGTGCCCGTCTTGACGATCTCGCCTCGGTGAACACGGAACCCCGCGTTGCGGGGGTTCAGCAGCAGCCGGCGCACGCCGGACCTCTCCCACTCCCGACCAGTGACCGCCGTCCGATGCCCACGCTGATTGAGCCACGTGGTGGCGGTCACCAGCGACATTCCCGCCAGTACCTTGCCGTAGAGCTCGACCAGCGCGGGCGCTTCGACCGGGTCGTGGTCCCCGCGCTTGGTGAAGCCGAAAGCTCGACGGGCTGGTGGCGCACCGGACTCGGCCGCCTGGAGGCTCGCGCGCTTCTGTCTGGCGCTCTTGCGCTCGATCTCCCCTCTGGCCACGGACGCGAGAATACGACCAACCAGGCGGCCGGCGTCAGTGGACAGGTCCAGGTCACCGGAGACGGTGGCAACGCGTACATCGGCCTTCTCGCAGCGCGTGATGAGATCCTCCAAGTCAGTCAGCCGCCGGGTGAGGCGATCAACGTGCCAAGCGATCACCACGTCGATGTCGCGGGACTCGATCAGCGCGAGGATCTGCTCGTAGCCCGGGCGCCGCTTGCCTGTCGACGCAGAGGTGTCGTTGTCGGTGTACGTGGCGACAATCGTCCAGCCACGATCAGCGGCGAGCTTCTGACAGTCCTTGTTCTGGCGTTCGACGGCGAGGCCGGTCCCGGTGGTGTCTTTGGACTGGCGGAGGTAGATCGCTGCTCTCATGCAAAGTATAGTACTACGCGAGAGCCTTCCTTGCGCACGTCAGCGGGATACATCGCCACCGTGATGCGTCGATCTGGCCATGCGTCCTTGCTGTTGATCATCGCGGCGCGGCAACGATCGCGGGCATCGGCAACCACCGGGTCCGGCAGGCCACTGAGGGACCAGCCGGGGACCCCGTCGCTGATGTCGGCCTCAACCGTCACGATCCGACCAGAGATCCCCTCAAGAGCGACCGAATAGCTCATTGCCGTGCCCACCTCACGCCACGCCTTGCATGTGCTGGACCTGGGTACGTCCCCGGACCGGTCGGATGATGGCGACGACGTCGACCCGGACGGCGGCACAATGAACGCCGTTGGCGCGAAGCCAGGCAAAGCCGAGACGGTGCAAGCGGGAGGCCTTGTCGCGGGTGATTGCTTCGAAGGGAGAGCCAAAGCGATTGCTCGTGCGTGTCTTCACCTCGCAGACGACGATGACGTCACCGTCGCGCGCCACGATGTCGATCTCGCCGCCGGTGGATCGCCAGTTGCGGTCGAGCACGACCAGTCCTTGCTCGACCAGATGTTGGGCGGCCAAGCGCTCGCCGAAGTCACCGAGCGCCTTGCGTTGCGCATGGGTTGCAGTCATGTTTACCTCCGCATCCACAGTGATGCAGCAGGTGAGCTAACTCGACGCGTCGCTCAGATCTGTGGACTAACCCAAACGTTGACTCGCTGGTGTGGACAGCGTCAGGGCTTCGGCGGGTCGAGGTCGGATTTAGCCAGCTCCTCGATGTTCACATCTTTGAAAGTCACGACTTTGACGTTCTTGGCGAAGCGAGCCGGGCGATACATGTCCCACACCCACGCGTCTGCCATGGTCACCTCGAAGTACGCGTCGCCGGCCTCGGCTCGCACCTTCAGGTCGACGGCGTTGCACAAATAGAACCGACGGTCGGTCTCTACGACGTACTTGAAGATGCCGACGACGTCGCGGTACTCGCGGTAGAGGTGCAGCTCCATCTCGGTCTCATACTTTTCGAGATCCTCGGCACTCATCTGGCCATCTCCTCCACACCGCATGGTGATTGCGCCTGTGCTTCACCCCGCCTGACTAGGAGCCCACCTGCACCTACGCGCCGTACATTCACGAAGCGTCGCCGATGTTGGGGACAGGGACCATGCTGCTCGAGCGCCTGTTGATGCTCCTTGGTCACATAACCCTTGTGGGTAGCGAAGTCGTACGTCGGATAGTCCTCATGCATGGACAACATGATCCGGTCGCGGGTCACCTTGGCGATCACCGATGCCGCCGCGATGCAGGCGGCCACTCGATCGCCTTTCCACACCGCCAATCCAGGCACCCCGAGGCCGTCCACTGCGAAGCCATCGGTCAACACGTAGTCGGGCCGCGTCTCGAGACGCGCCAGGGCTCGCCGCAGCGCCTCGACGTTGGCGACGTGCATGCCGAGGTGGTCGCACTCGACCGATTCGATCACCACCACCGACCAACCCAAGGCACGGCGCATCACCTGGTCGTAGCAACGATCTCTCGCGTTGGCGCTCAGCAGCTTGGAGTCGGCAAGCCCTGGGATCGCACCACTGAAACTGTCGTGGAGGATAACCGCCGCCGCCACCAGTGGACCAGCGCAAGCGCCTCGACCTGCCTCGTCGACCCCGGCAATGTCGTGCAACCCGACGCGTCGCAGGGCGCGCTCGTAGCCATACAACCCAGCGTCTCGCCGAACTGTGCTGCCTTGCGGTAGTGGAGTCATCGTCGTGTCTGCTCAGCGCGGCGTGCGGCGTAAAGGCTTCACGATGGCTTCGTCGGGTGGAGCCTGTCCCGCAGGCACCTCGTCGTACATGTCGGGTCTGCGCATGAGGTGGGCGTCGCCCACCGGCCAAATCACCGAGAAAGCACGCCCCACGACCAGGTCTACTGGGACGAAAGCCGTTTTGTCTTGCAGGTGGTACGCCGAATCGCCTGACCCGTAGCGGTGGTCGCCCAACACGAAGACGTGATCGTCGGGCACCACCACATCGTAGGTCTGATCGTCTGCTGGACCCTTCTTCTGGAATAGGTGGCTCGACTCGTCGACACTGACACCGTTGATCACAAGCTGGCCACCCTCGCAGCAGATGATGCGGTCACCTTCGAGCCCAATGACTCTTTTGACAAGGTGTTCGTGTCCCGATGCGGGGAGCACGCCGAGCCACTCCAGGCCTTTGCGCAGGCCGGTTGGGGGCGGGGGTTGCTCGACTGCGTCGAGCCAGTTGCCCGGATCCTTGAACACGATGATCTCGCCGCGCTCGATGCTGTTGATCCTGCTGACCAGAATGCGGTCGTCTTTTTGGATTTCGGGCAACATGGAACCGCTGGGCACGAAGAACGCCTGCAGCACGAACGCTCGCAGCAGCGCTGACGCCACCAAAGCGATGACGACGACGATGACAAGCTCGCGGACCCCGTGCAAGAAGCGCCGCGTCCTGGTCGGTGCCGCCGCTGTCGAGTCTCCCTCCGCCATATCC
>JACCZJ010000249.1 GCA_013696065.1 Nocardioidaceae bacterium | reverse complement strand
AGATCGATTGGGGCACCCCGGAGTCGAGCCCCAGGTCACCCGAGAAGGCGACGAGCGACAACACCGGGTTCAGCGCGTCGGGGAATGCGGAATAGGGCTGGCCGCGCTCGCCATCTAACGCTGCGGTAGGGAAAAAGTAGCCTTCGAAGGCGAGCTGCGTGGGCGAGGCGGACGGCGCCTTGATGACGCCGTAGGACAAGAAAGAGCCGTCCTGCGGGAGGAATACCACCGGACCGTCATGCGCCACGTTGCCGTCACCGTCGCGGACGGTCACCATCGGCGCGTAACCGTGGCCGACCAGGTAGACAGCGGCGCCGCCCACCTTGAGGGGTTCGTTGACCCCCAACTGATAGGTGTACGGCGCTGCACCCAGCTCAGGCGTGACCGTGAGGGTGGCGTCAAAGTCGACGGGGGTCCCAGCGCCTGGGCCAGAGTCCTCCCAGACGACCTCGAAGTCGTCGACGGCGAAGCTGAACGGCACCAGATCCGCGGTGTCGTAGCGCGCGCCGGGCGTGAACTCGTCGTACTGCGTCAACGTGTTGGAGAACCCATCACCACGGATCACGGCCGCAGCGCCCTTGAATCCGAACAGTCCCGTGATCGCGACCCCGACCAGCACGACGAGCAACGAGACGTGAAACACCAAATTCCCGGCTTCTCGCGAGAAGCCCTTCTCGGCACTGATTACGACCGCGCCGTCAGACAGGTCGTAGACCTCTACGCGCCGTCGCTGCCCACGGAGGATCTCTCGTGCCCGTTCAGCCAGCGCATCGACCTGGGTGTCGCTGTTCCAGGAGTTGTATGCAGACAGACGGGTCAGGTTGCTGGGCGCCCTCGGTGGCCGCGCCCGCACACCGCGCAAGTAGACGCCCAACCGCGGGATGATGCAGCCGACCAGCGACAACATCAACAGCACGTAGATCGCGCTGAACCACACCGAGCTGTAAAGGTCGAACATGCCGAGCCACTCGAACACGGGAGTCAGGCTGGGATTGCGCTCCTTGAATGCGAAGACTTCGGAGGGGGCAACGCGTTCCTGCGGTATCAGGGACCCCGGAACGGCTGCGACGGCGAGCAAGAACAGCAAGATGAGCGCCGTCCGCATGGAGGTGAGCTGACGCCACATCCACCGAAAGAACTCGACCGGTCCAAGCGCAGGAGCCTGCGGGCCAGACGAAGCGCCGGACTTGTCCGCAACTGGGGCCGCAATAGCGGGCCCAGTTGAGGACAAGTCGGCGCGGTTAGGCACCAGCGGTGAACTTCTTCGTTGCCCGCACGGGGACGAGATCAGCTGCGGGCTCTGAGTAGGCGACCGAGACGACGCGCTCGTCGTCATACGTGAAGGTGGTCAGGCTGGCGAGGCTGCACTGGCGTCTGCGCGGGTCATGGAAGAGTCGCCGCCCTTCGACATGCGAGCGCGCCATCCACACCGGGAGCTGGTGGGACACAATCAGCGCCTCATGGCCGACGGCCTTCGCACGCGCGTCGTGCATGGAGGCAAGCATGCGGATCACGATGTCCTTGTACGGCTCGCCCCACGAGGGCTGGAACGGGTTGTAGAGATATCTCCAGTACGCCGGCTTGCGCAGCGAGCCGTCCCCCACCCCAAACTGCTTACCCTCGAACTTGTTGGCCGCCTCGATGACCCTGCCGTCAGTCTCGATCGCGAGACCAAGCGCAACGGCGCTGGGCTGCGCCGTCTCCTGGGCGCGCTCGAGCGGCGACGAGATGACGTGGGTGATGTCGCGGTCTTTGAGCGTCTCGGCGACCCGTTCGGCCATCTGGTTGCCGATGTCGCTGAGGTGGAACTCTGCGAGGCGGCCATACAATATGCCGTCGGGGTTGAAGACCTCGCCGTGTCGCAGCAGATGCAGAACGGTCTTGGTCGAGCCGCTCGGGCTCGAGGCGGTGTCGGAGCTGGAGCTGGTCATGCTGGCCCTTCGTCGTCGGCTCGGGCGGCCGCTGCGGCAGCGGCGGCCCGCGGGAGTGCTGCAGCGATCCGATCGATCGCCGCGTCGTCGTGCGCTGCGCTCACAAACCAAGCCTCGAACGCGCTCGGCGGCAGGTAGACGCCCTCGTCGAGCATGGAGTGGAAGAACGCGCGGTGGCGATAGAAGGCCTGGTCACCGGCCTCGGCAAAGTTTTGGACGCTCGTTCTCGTCTCATCGTTGACGAAGAACGGGCTGAAGAGATTTCCGGCCGCCTGTACGACGTGAGGGACACCGGCGGCGCTGAGCGCGTCTCGCACCAGGCGCCCGATTGTCGACGCGGCGGTGTCGAGGCGAGCGTAGACGTCGTCAGTCGCCAGCCGCAGCGTCGTCAGACCCGCGGTGGTGGCGATCGGGTTCCCTGACAAGGTGCCACCCTGATAGACCGGACCGAGTGGCGCCACATGCGCCATCACGTCCTCGCGGCCCCCGAAAGCGGCGGCCGGAAATCCACCGCCCATCGCCTTGCCAAACGTCATCAGGTCAGGCGTCCAGCCTTCGCGGGCGCCGTCGAGACCCCATTGACCGCTGCGGCTGACCCGAAACCCCGTCATCACCTCATCGCTGATGAAGAGCGCGCCGTGCCCCCGGCACAACTGGGCCAGACCGGCGTTGAACCCCGCTATGGGAGCCACCGCACCCATGTTGCCGCACGCTGCCTCGGTGATGACGCAGGCAATCTGGTCACCGTATGCCGCGAACGCTCGTTGGACCGACCCGAGATCGTTGTAGGGGAGCACCAAGGTGGCGGCGGTGGACGCGGCAGGGACCCCGGGCGTCGCCGGGAGCGAGAGCACGCCCGCTCCGCCGGATGCCCGCGAGGCCGTCCCAGATCCGGCCGACGCCAAAGCGGCCACGCCGGACCCGGCCGCCGCCAGCAGCGAGTCGACATGCCCGTGATAACAACCGGCGAACTTGATGACCAGGTCGCGACCGGTGAAGCCGCGCGCCAAGCGGATGGCTGACATGGTCGCCTCGGTGCCGGACGAGACCAGGCGGACTTGATCTGCCGGGGTCCGAGCCACAATCTCTTCGGCGAGTTCGACCTCTGGCAGGGTTGGCGTCCCGAACGACGTACCTCTCGACACCACTCGCTGCACCGCTGAGACGACCTCAGGGTGCGCATGACCCAAGATCAATGGGCCCCATGAACAGACGAGGTCGACGTATTCTCGGCCGTCGACGTCGTAGAGGTAGGCCCCCGAGCCGCGGGCCATGAAACGCGGAGTTCCCCCGACGGCTCGGAACGCTCGAACCGGGCTGTTGACTCCACCGGGCGTCACCGCCAACGCCCGCTCGAACAACTCCGCCGAGTGGATTGGCTCTTGAGAGAGGCCGGGCTGGAGGGTGGTCACAACCCCATTGTCGCTGAGCCTCGTGGGCGGTGCTGACTCACCCCGCAGCGTCATTCCTACCGTTCCTGATCGTTACCCAATATGGGCGCTTTGTTCGCCCGTGACCCGTAGCGTGAGGGCATGCACGCGAGGAGAACGGCCATGACGGCAGCACCGGTGTGGAGGGGACACCGTCAGCGCTGGCAAGCCTGGACCGTTCTCGCTGCATTGACTTCTGCTGGTCTGTTGGCGCCCGATGCCAACGCGGAGACCACAGCCTCACTCCCGCAGAGCGAGGCTGTCGCAGTCGACACCTTCTCGCCGCTGCCCTTCTCGGCTGGCGGCCTCTACCGGCTGCGGCTGGATCCGATTGACTCCAATCTCGTGGCGGCTCCTGAGCTTCCCGAGGTGCCCGAGCGGGTCATCGAACAATCGGCTAGCGGCGGCGGCGCTCCACTCGGGATCGATCCCATCACCTATACAACTGGCAACAAGTTAGGCATCAGTCGTCGGCACCGCGGACAGGGCGACTCTGGACATGCCTCCCGTGGAACACCCTCCCCCAAGCCGGGAATCGGCGGCGACCCTGCCTCGACAGTGCCCGGGGAAGCGTCACCCGAACTTGCCGGTGGAATCCCCACTGCCGCGGCGGCTGCCTACCGGCAATCCGCCCTGACGCTCGATCTGGCCGACCCAAGCTGCAATCTGCCGTGGGAGTTGCTCGCCGCGATTGGTCGCGTCGAATCCGACCACGGCCGATACGGCGGTAACGTCTTGAGCACCGATGGTCATACCACGCCAGGCATCTATGGCATCGCGCTCAACGGCGCGAACCAAACGGCCCGGATCACCGACACTGATAGCGGCAGCTACGACAACGACACGGTCTTCGACCGAGCTGTCGGCGCGATGCAGTTCATCCCCAGCACCTGGGAGATGGTCGGCGCCGACGGCGACGGCGACGGTGACCGCGACCCCCAAGACATCGATGACGCAGCACTCGCCGCTGGCGTCTATCTCTGCGCCGGGGCCAACGACCTCTCGACGCTGTCTGGTCTACGCGTGGCCGTGTTCAGCTACAACCACAGCGATGAGTATGTCGATCTGGTCGTGTCGCTGATGAACGCCTACCTTGCGGACAGCTTTTCGACGACTGTCCCCAGCAGTCCACCGGCTGAAGGCGAGACCTCGTCAGAGCCGTCGGACGCCCAGCCGCGTCACCGGCCACGAAGCGTTGGGCCACCCGAGGTGTCGCCCCGTCGAGACGGACCACGCCAGCCAATGCCACGGCCAGACGGACCACGCAACGAAGAGGCACCTCTCGACGGATCACGCGTCAACGGCGGCAAGCGACTCGGCGGCGGCCACGATCCGAAATCGGGACCTCAGCCCGCCCCCAGACCAGAGCCAGCCCCCAAGCCGAAGCCGAATCCCGAGCCTCCCGCGGACCCAAGACCAACACCGGAGCCCGATCCTGACCCGAAGCCTGACCCGAAGCCCGAGCCTGGGCCAGCACCAGAGCCAGGGCCGGGGCCAGCACCAGAGCCAGAGCCGGGGCCAGCACCAGAGCCACAACCAGAGCCAGAGCCACAACC
>JACCZJ010000246.1 GCA_013696065.1 Nocardioidaceae bacterium | reverse complement strand
CAGTTGCCGACCCCGGTCTCGATCACGGGCACCGTCGACTCGGTGACGACGCGCTCGATGAGGGCGGCCCCGCCACGAGGGATGAGCACGTCCACCAGGCCGCGGGCCCGCATCAGCTCTCCGACCGCCTCGCGATCACCACCGACCAGCTGCACGGCATCAGCCGGCAACCCCACCATATCCAGGGCGGAGCGCACAGTGTCGACGATGGCCGTGTTGCTCTGCAAGGCCGACGACGAGCCGCGCAGCAGCACGGCATTGCCGCTCTTGAGGCAGATCCCAGCGGCATCGGCGGTGACGTTGGGGCGGGCCTCGTAGATGATGCCAATCACGCCGAAGGGCACTCGCACCTGGCGCAGCTCGACCCCACTGGGCGCCGTGTGTCCGCGCACCACCTCGCCGACCGGGTCTGGCAGGGCAGCCAGATCGCGAAGACCGCTCGCCATCTGGCCGATCCGCTCAGTTGTCAGCCGCAGCCGGTCGATTTGGGCCGCCGGGGTGCCCGCCTGCTCTTGGGCCCGCACGTCCGCTGCGTTCGCGTCGAGGATCGGCGCCGACTGCGCCTCAAGTGCGTCAGCCATGGCGTGCAAGGCCGCGTCCTTCGTTGCCCGCTTCGCCAGAGCCAAGACGTACGACGCCCGGCGAGCTCGCTGCGCGGTGGCCTGAACTTGTGACTCCGTCATGCCCTCAAGGCTACGGCTGGCGGCGAGCACGCAGCCAGCTGTCTCAACTTGCGCGTCAGCCGCCACCAGCAGAAAAGCCGCGGCTCACCTAGCGGCCAGGTGGTAGATCACCCAGCTCAGAGGCGAGACTTCACCTCGCGGCCTCCAGCCGTGCGAAGCGGCGTGGAACGGCCTGGGCGGGGACGAGCGCGGGCGTGCTTTGGCGCCCTTGGAAAGTTTCGAGGTCGACAACCTCCAGGCCCACGACCTGCCATGGGGGGAGTCCACTTGAGTCGCGGTGTTCATCCCATACCCGCAAGGCCAGCGATGCGGCGTCGATGACGCTGCCGGCTTCCTCCCAATAGGCGAACTCGACGCGGCATTCGTCGTAGCGCAGCGAATGCAGGAACGGACGCTCCTGCTGAAAACGCAGCATTGCCGCTTCTGACGCTTTGAGGGGTTGCCGGTCGCCGGCGACCGTGAGTGTGACGTGCCACATTGGGGCGGGATCTTGCACTGGAACGCTCCTGACCATCCTGAGGCCTCCAGTGTTGAGCAGGTGGGTCAACTCTCGGGGCGATATCTCGGAAATCGCCGGGTGCTGTGACTCAGAGTCAACACATCAGTATTGGCGTAGCAAGACGAGGTCGTCTCGGTGGACTAATTCCCTCTCATAGCTGTCCCCAAACTCCGCCGCGAGCGCTTTGGTGGACCGGCCGAGCAGGGCAGGCATCTCGGCGGCGTCGTAGTTGACGAGGCCACGGGCGATGGCGGATCCGGCCTCGTCCACAAGGTCGACGGGCTCGCCAGCCACAAACGAGCCTTGTACGGCGATAACCCCGGCCGGCAGCAAAGACGTGCCCCGCGTGGTGACCGCCCGAACCGCTCCCTCGTCGAGAACCAGCTGCCCCTTGGGTTCGGTGGCGTGGGCCAGCCACAGCAACCGAGTCGGGCGCCGCTTGCCAGTCGCCGCAAAGAAAGTCCCCTCAGGCTCCCCCGCCAGCACTCCCGCCACGGCTTGGGCGTGCGCCACCACTGCTGGGATCCCCGCCCCGGTGGCGATGCGGGCGGCTTCGAGCTTGGTCGTCATACCCCCCGAACCGAGCGCGCCTCCCGCCGTCGCCGAGACATGCTGGACGTCGGCATCGCTGCGCACGACGCTCAGTCGCATGGCGCCCGGCAGCCGGGGGTCGCGGTCGTAGACGCCGTCGATATCCGAGAGCAGCACGAGCGCGTCGGCGTGGACAAGATGCGCGACGAGCGCCGCCAACCGGTCGTTGTCTCCGAAGCGGATCTCCGAGGTCGCCACGGTGTCGTTTTCGTTGACCACGGGCAACACGTCGAGCTCGAGCAGTTTGGCGAAGGTGCGGTAGGCGTTGCGGTAGTGACCGCGTCTCGTGATGTCGTCGATCGTGAGAAGGACCTGTCCCACCCGCACCTGGTGGCGAGCGAACGCGTCGGTGTAGCGGTGGATGAGCAAACCCTGGCCGACACTCGCCGCGGCCTGCTGGCGAGCCAGGTCCCGTGGGCGCTTGGCGAGCCCGAGCGGTGCTAACCCTGCCGCGATGGCGCCCGACGACACGAGCACGATTTCGAGGCCGCGCTTGCGGGCGGTCGCGAGCGCGTCGACGAGGTCGATCAGGCGGGAGTCGTCGATGCCTCCCTCGCGAGAGGTCAGCGAAGAAGAGCCGACCTTGACGACCACGCGCCTGGCCGAAGTCAACACCTTCCGCAGCTCGCCGCCGTTCCCGTCCAGGGGCCCCACGCCCCGCTCAGCCCGGAGTGCCACGTCTTGGAGCTCCCCGCCGTGCCCCTCCTGGAGTGCCACGTCTTGCCCCTCCTGGAGTGCCACGTCTTGCCCAGCGTGGCGCTCCTCGCCGTGCCCCTCCTGGAAAGGCATGGCGTGCTCACCCTCGTTCGTCGCCAAGATCAGCGACCTTCGAGGCGCAAGTCTTGGCCTCGGCGCCCGAGCAAGGTCTCCGCGCCCGCCTGTACGCCCGGGTCGAACTCGAAAACGACTGCGTTGTCCTCGTCACCGATCACCACATCGTCACCCACGGCCGCGCCGAGCTCGGTGAGTTTAGCCTCGATGCCCAACCGGTTGAGGCGGTCGGCCAGATAACCCACGGCCTCGTCGTTGCCGAAGTCGGTCTGCTTGATCCAACGTCGCGGCTTCTCGCCGCGGACATGCCAGGCGCCGTCGATCTGCCTGATGCTGAACTCGTCGTCCGTCTCGCCGCTCGGACGCAGCACGATGCGGGTAGGCGTGGCGGCCTCATCCGTCATACGTGATCGTGACACGAGCTCCCCCATGGCAAAGGTCAGCTGGCGCAACCCCTCATGGGTGGCAGCGGAGATCTCGAAAACTTCGTAGCCGCGCTGCTCGAGCTCTGGACGCACCAGCTCTGCCAGCTCCCGCGCGTCGGGGATGTCGATCTTGTTGAGTGCCACAAGACGTGGGCGGTTCTCGAGGCCGCCGTGAGCTTGGAGTTCGCGTTCGAGGACGTCGAGGTCCGTGATCGGATCGCGGTCGGGCTCGATGGTCGCGCAGTCGATGACATGCAGCAGCGCGGCGCATCGCTCGATGTGGCGCAGGAAGTCGTGACCCAGCCCGCGGCCCTCGCTCGCGCCCTCGATGAGCCCCGGCACGTCGGCCACCGTGTAGGTGACCTCGCCTGCCGTCACCACGCCAAGATTGGGGACCAATGTGGTGAACGGGTAGTCGGCGATCTTGGGACGGGCCCGAGACACGGATGCGATCAGACTCGACTTGCCGGCACTGGGATATCCCACCAGCCCGACATCGGCAACGACCTTGAGCTCGAGTACGACGATCCGCTCGTCGCCGGCCTCCCCGAGCAGCGCAAACCCGGGCGCCTTGCGGGCCTTGCTGGCCAATGCCGCATTGCCCAGCCCGCCTCTGCCACCCGCCGCCACGACGAGTTCGGTGCCAGCGCCGACCAGGTCGGCCAGCACGTCACCGTTGCGCGTGGACACGATGGTGCCGTCGGGGACCGGCAGCACCAACGCGGCACCGTTGGACCCAGCCCGGTGATCGCCCTGGCCCTGCTTACCGTTGGTCGCCTTGCGATGAGACTCATGGTGGTAGTCGACAAGGGTGGTCACGTCGGGGTCGACCCGCAAGATCACATCGCCACCATGACCCCCGTTGCCCCCATCGGGTCCGCCGAGCGGCTTGAACTTTTCGCGGTGCACCGAGGCGACCCCGTTGCCGCCGCTGCCTCCCGAGACATGGAGCACGACCCGGTCGACGAACGTGGGAATCGCCATTCGTCATACTCCTCTCGTCTGCTCGCGGCACTTTCGTGCACGTGAACGATTCTGCGGCCCTTGACCGCGTTTCCGGCCG
The DNA here is from genome assembly GCA_013696065.1 of Nocardioidaceae bacterium. GTDB lineage: Bacteria > Actinomycetota > Actinomycetes > Propionibacteriales > Nocardioidaceae > JACCZJ01. Next base: position 526 of record JACCZJ010000246.1, on the reverse strand, counting down.
CACTTTCGTGCACATGAACGATTCTGCGGGCCCGGCACCCGGTTCTCGGCCGCACTTTCGTGCACATGAACGATTCTGCGCCCCTGCACCGCGTTCCCGACACTTACCAGGTCAAAAGATCCGACTCGCACGTCGCCCTAGCGACACCGCAGTCGGATCTTGGCTCAGCACGTCGGCGATACATGAAACAAGGGCGAGCCGCTTGGTGCGGTCCGCCCTCGTGGTGTTGCGCTGATTCGTCGTACGTCGTCGCCTGGCCGGGCTGGCTCGGCCTCGGTGGCTCCGGCTACTCGGCAGCGGGCACGATGTTGACGACGCGGCGTCCTCGTCTCGTACCGAACTCGACATTGCCCGCGGCGAGGGCAAACAGCGTGTCATCGCCGCCACGCCCGACGTTGATGCCCGGGTGGAAGTGCGTGCCGCGTTGGCGAACGATGATCTCCCCGGCGTTGACGAGCTGTCCGCCGAAGCGTTTGACGCCCAGACGCTGCGCATTGCTGTCGCGACCGTTCCGTGTGGAGGCCGC
>JACCZJ010000237.1 GCA_013696065.1 Nocardioidaceae bacterium | reverse complement strand
GCGATGCGTACGGCGTTTGTCGAGTCGGCTCGATGCCAGCTTCCCGAGCGGTTGGTGGAGGCCCTGAAGGCCGGCGACGCTGCCGGTGGAGATCGGCGCGGTCGGCAGAGCGCCGCCTTGCTGGTGGTCTCCGACACGGGGAGCTATACGCCCGGTGATGACGTGGCGTTTGACCTGCGAGTCGACGACCATGACGATCCTTGCGGCGAGCTGGCCCGGCTGCTGGCACTGCACCACATTTTCTTCGACCGACCCAGTGACTCTGATCTGTTGCCCCTCGAAGGGGAGCTCGCCACTGAGGTCGAGGGCCACCTGGAGCAGTTGGGATTCAGCGACCTCGACACCTGGGCGGGCGTGGAGAACTACGAGTTGCGGCTCGTCGCTGGAAGCATTGACAGCTTCGTCTTGACCAAACTGCGCGAGCAAACGGCGCAGTCGCAAGAACGGCGATGAGGGTCGGCTTCGGCTCTCGACGAGTGCCAGGCTCCTAACATCACGCGAGGACTGCGGCGATCGCTAAGAGGGCCGGGACGGATAACACCGTCGTAGCGAAGATCGCGTCCCTCGCCAACACCGCTCCGCGGTCGTAGCGGGTGGCGTACACGAAGATGTTCTGCGCGGTCGGCAACCCGGCGATGAGGGTCACCGCCAGCAGAGCTTGACCTTCCAAACCGAAGACCTGGCTGCCCAGCACGTAGGCGATCAGCGGCTGGACCACCAGCTTGAGCCCGGTCACCAAGGCGATCTCACCGGACGAGTCACCGTTCATCGGCCGCGGCCCGAGTCGCAGCGAGACCCCGTAGGCCAGCAAGGCACCGGGCACGGCTACCCCGCCTACCAGGTCGAGCGGACGGGTGACGGCGCCACTCAGATCCCAGTGCATCAGCGCCACAATCAGCCCCAACAGCGAGGCTACGGTGATGGGATTGCGAACCGGTTGGCCCAGCATCCGCCCGATAGTTGGGCGCCTGCCCCACGCACTCGTGTCGAGGACCGCGAACGCTGTCGGAGTGAACACCACGAGTTGCAGCAACAACGTCGGAGCGACAAAGGCGCCGTCGCCCAGCACATACACGGCGATCGGCAAACCCAAGTTCCCGGCGTTGACGTATGCCGACGACAGCGCACCCACGACCAGGTGAGGCGTCTCGCGCTGCCACACCCGCCGGGCCATCATGACGTAGACAGCAGCAGTCACGACCGCGCTGCATCCGGCAACCACCAGATTGGCGGAGAACGCGTCGCTGACATCAGCGCGAGAGAGCAGCCGGAACAGCAACGCGGGGGTCGCGACAAAGAAGACGAGGCGTGACAGCAGAACCTGGCTGTCGGCTCCGAGGACATGGAAATGCGCAAGCAGGAAGCCGAGCGCGATGACGAGGCCGATCGTGCTGAAACCTTCGAGGACGCCTTGCACGCCCGTCACCCGAGGTCGCGGTCAGCGCGCGACGAGCGGATCGAGAGCAACAGCAAGGAACAGCAGGGCGAGATAGGCATTCGAGCCGTGAAAGAGGCGCATCGCCTTCAACCCGACAGGGTCAGACGACGTACGCGATCGACGCCAGAGTCCGTGGGCCTCCCAGAGGAAAGGAGCCCCGAGCACGCCAGCGGCGTAGGGATAAAGCCACCCCGTGGACGCCACTGGCCACAGGAGCAAGGACGTGGCCACGGTCAGCCAGCTGTAGATCACGATCTGACGGCCAACCTCGCGTGACGTCGCCACAACCGGCAGCATCGGCACGTCAGCAGCCGCATAATCGTCGCGATAGCGAATCGCCAACGCCCAAAAGTGCGGTGGAGTCCAAAAGAACACGACGAGAAAAAGAATCACTGGCGGCCAGGCCAGAGCGCCGGTCACAGCCGTCCACCCGATGAGTGCGGGGAAGCAACCCGCTGCCCCGCCCCAGACGATGTTCTGGGCGGTACGCCGTTTGAGCACCACCGTGTAGATCAGCACGTAGAAGGCGTTGGCGGCCAGCGCCAGCCCCGACGACAGCCAGTTGACCGCCAGTCCGAGTAATAGAGTGGCAGCCACGCCCAGCACGACGCCGAACACCAGGGCAGCCCGGGTGGAGATCTGATGGCGGGGCAGGGGACGCCGCCGAGTACGCAGCATTCGCTCATCGATGTCGCGGTCGACCACACAGTTGAGCGCGTTGGCGCTGCCGGCGGCCAACGTGCCACCCAGCACCGTGGCGACGACCAGCCACAGCGACGGGACGCCGCCCTCCGCCAAGAACATCACGGGCACGGTGGTGAGCAACAGCAGCTCGATGATTCGGGGTTTGGTCAGTGTGACATAGGCCCGCACGGCGTCGAGCGGGCTCTTGGACGGGCCGGTTTCGTGGCTGGCAGCTGGCGGCAGATCCATGCGCCCGGTCGAATCCGTGGTCGGTGCCTGCTCCGCGATGACGGCCACACCGGAACCAGGCACCTGCGCCACGGCAGGACCAGCGGGTCTCACGGACGACACGTTCACCTCAGACTGGGCTTGCGTTTGGACTCTCGGGCTAAGCGCACGAATCGAGCCTGATCTCGGCATGCAGTCTAGTGCCGGGCGGTGCGCCGTCCACCTTCGGGAGCCTGGGACGAGCCTATAGGCTCGGTGGCGGCGGTGAAGCACCTGCAATCGGGTATCACACTGCATGAACGCAACGCCCTCAAGGAAGGTTCGCATCGGTGCCCAAGACTCCCGCTGACAGATATTCCAAGCTCGACTGGTCCGAGGTCGACGATCAGGCCGTCAAGACGGTCAAAGCCTTGGCGATGGACGCCGTGCAGAAGGTGGGGAACGGCCACCCGGGCACGGCAATGAGTCTTGCTCCGGCGGCATACCTTATCTTCCAGAAGCTCATGCGCCACAACCCGGCAAACCCGCACTGGGCGGGCCGGGACCGTTTTGTGTTGTCGTGTGGTCACACCAGCCTCACCCTCTACATCCAGCTCTATCTGGCCGGCTACGGCCTCGCGATCGAAGACCTCAAAGGACTGAGGGTGTGGGACAGCCTCACGCCCGGGCATCCCGAGCACGGTCACACACTCGGTGTAGAGGCGACCACGGGACCCCTAGGGCAAGGTGTGGGAAACGCAGTGGGCATGGCCATGGCCGCGCGGCGCGAACGTGGCTTGCTCGATCCCGACCCGGCCGTCGGCCAGAGCGTCTTCGACCATGACGTGTTCGTCATCGCCAGTGATGGCGACCTCGAAGAAGGCGTGAGCGCTGAGGCGTCATCGCTTGCTGGTCATCAGCAGCTGGGCAACCTGTGCTTGCTCTACGACAACAACAAGATCTCCATCGAGGACGACACCAACGTCGCCTTCAGCGAGGACGTCGCCAAACGCTACGAAGCCTATGGCTGGCATGTCCAGACCGTCGATTGGACCAATGACGGCGAGGGCTACGAGGAAGACATCCAAGCGCTTTTCAAGGCATACAAGGCCGCCAAGGCGGAGACGCGCCGGCCCAGTTTCATCTCGTTACGCACGATCATCGCCTGGCCCGCGCCCAATCTGCAGAACACCGGCAAGGCGCACGGTTCCGCCCTCGGCGAGGAGGAGGTCGCGGCAACCAAGGAGATCATCGGCTTCGACCCCGAGCAGACCTTCGAGGTCCGCCCTGAGGTGCTGGAACACACCCGCGAGGCCATCGCGCGCGGCAAGGACATGCAGGCTAGCTGGCAGCAGTCGTACGACGAGTGGGCCGCCAAAGCCGGTGACCGAGTCGAGCTCTATGACCGCCTAGCGAGCCGCACCCTGCCACGCGATTGGACCGACGCTCTGCCCACCTTCGACGCCGATCCGAAAGGCATGGCCACCCGCAAGGCGTCGGGTGAGGTCTTGTCGGCCATCGCCCCGGTGCTGCCCGAGCTGTGGGGAGGCTCGGCCGACCTCGCCGAGTCCAACAACACTACGCCGAAGGGTGAGCCGAGCTTCATCCCTCCTGAGCACGCTACCAAGGAGTGGAGCGGCGATTGGTATGGCCGCGTCCTCCACTTCGGCATCCGCGAGCACGCCATGGGGTCGATCCTCAATGGCATCGCCCTGCATGGCGGCACTCGCCCCTACGGTGGCACGTTCTTGATCTTCTCGGACTACATGCGTCCGGCAGTGCGACTGGCCGCGATCATGAAGCTGCCCGTCACCTACGTCTGGACCCATGACTCGATTGGCCTCGGCGAAGACGGGCCCACCCATCAGCCTGTCGAGCAACTGGCCGCCCTGCGCGCCATCCCTGGCCTCGACGTCGTGCGGCCCGCGGACGCCAACGAGACAGCGGCAGCCTGGCGCGCAATCCTTGAGCGCACCGACCATCCGGCCGGCTTGGCGCTGACAAGACAGAACGTGCCGATTTTCCCGCGCGGCACCGACGGTTTCGCCGACACGTCGGCTGTGGCTAAGGGTGCTTACACGCTGCTCGATGTTGACGGTGGCGCCCCCGACGTCATCCTCATCGCGACGGGGTCCGAGGTGCAGATCGCCGTCGCCGCCCGCGAACAGCTGGCGGACCTGGACATCCGCGCCCGCGTCGTCTCGATGCCGTGCCGCGAGTGGTTCTTCGAGCAGGACAAGTCCTACCGCGACATCGTGCTGCCGCCCACCGTCCGCGCCCGCGTCTCCGTCGAGGCTGGCGTCTCGATGGGATGGCATGAGATCGTCGGCGACTCTGGCCGCTCCGTCTCCATCGATCACTTCGGCGCCTCCGCCGACTACCAACGCCTCTACACCGAGTTCGGTATGACGGCCGAGGTGGTTACCCGACACGCCCAAGACAGCATCGCCGCCGCCGAGGCCGCGAGCTAAGCCCCCTCGGCCGACCCTGAGCACCCTGACAACGCAAAGGACACTCATGAACGACAGACTGCAAACCCTCGCTGACGAAGGTGTCTCGATCTGGCTCGACGACATCTCCCGCGGACGCCTGAGCAGCGGCGGCCTGGCCAAGCTGGTCGAAACCGGCGGTGTAGTCGGCGTCACCTCCAACCCGTCGATCTTCGCCAAGGCTGTCGCCGAGGCCGCCGACTACGCCGAGCAGGTCAAGGACCTCGCTATTCGCGACGTCCAGCTGGAGGAGGCGGTGCGCGCTATCACCACCTACGACGTGCGTTGGGCGTGCGACGTCATGCGCGACGTATACGACCAGACCTCCGGTGAGGACGGTCGGGTCAGCATCGAGGTGGATCCGCGACTCGCGCACGACGCCGAGGCAACTCGCGCCGAGGCGCGCGCACTGTGGTGGCTGGTGGACCGTCCCAACGTGATGATCAAGATCCCGGCCACCCAAGACGGGCTGGAGGCGATCACTGCGGCGATTGGCGAAGGGATCAGCGTCAACGTCACGTTGATCTTCAGCCTTCAGCGCTATCGCGACGTGTTGGATGCGTATCTCGCCGGACTCGACCGAGCCCGGGATGCCGGCATTGACCTCTCGTCGATCCGCTCCGTGGCGTCGTTCTTTGTGAGCAGGGTCGACACGGAGGTCGATCGGCGCCTCGACGAGATCGGGAGCGAGGATGCCAAGGCACTGCGCAGCAAGGCGGCGATCGCCAACGCGCGCCTGGCCTACCAGGCCTACGAAAAGGTTGTCCAGTCCGAGCGTTGGGCGGCGCTCGAGGCCGCGGGCGCACACCGGCAACGTCCGCTCTGGGCGTCGACGTCGGTCAAGAATCCCGACCTGCCCGACACCATGTATGTCACCGAGCTGGTCGCACCCGGCACCGTCAACACCATGCCCGAGCCCACCATCGAAGCGACGGCCGACCACGCCGAGATCACCGGCGACACCATCACCACCAACTACGACGACGCGCAGGCGGTTATCGACCGGATGGAGCAACTGGGCATCTCCTACGACGACGTCGTCCAGGTCATCGAGGACGAGGGCGTCGACAAGTTCGAAAAGTCGTGGCAAGAGCTGCTGGACACCGTGCAAGGCGCCCTCGACGGAGCCAAGAAGTGACAGCTGGGTCGATCGGCGGCGGGGACAGAGATGAGACCTGAGCTGAGCGTCTCGAGCTCCGATGCTTACAGCGACGTGCTGGCGAAGCTCGTAGCGGACCGGGTCGCCAGCAAGCTGTCGGAGCGGGACCCGACTCTATGGGGTCCCGAGGCCGAGGCCGAGGCGTCCATCCGGCTGTCCTGGGTCACTCTCCCCAGGTCCTCGCGCGCCTTGTTGACAGAGCTCGACGCTCTGCGTGCCCAGCTTTGGTCCGAAGACATCGACCGCGTCGTCCTGTGCGGAATGGGTGGCTCGTCTTTGGCGCCGGAGGTGATATCACGTTCCTACGGCGTACCACTGGACATCCTCGACTCGACTCATCCGAGCGCTGTGTCACAGGCGCTGAGCGATGATCTCAGCCGAACCGTCGTGGTCGTCTCGAGCAAGTCCGGCGGCACCGTAGAGACCGACAGTCAACGGCTAGCCTTCGAAGCGGCATTCAAGGCCGCGGGTATCGATGCTGCCTCCCGGTTGGTGATCGTCACCGACCCCGGCTCCGACCTCGAAAAGCTGGCCACCGGTGCCGGCTACCGCAAGGTATTCACGGCGGACCCCAACGTCGGTGGCCGCTACAGCGCTCTCACGGCCTTCGGACTGGTGCCGAGCGCCCTCGCTGGCGTCGATGTCGCCGATCTGCTCGACGAGGCAGAAGATGAGATGGACAGGTTGGCGCAGGACTCCCTTGAAAACCCTGCCCTGCTCCTCGCCGCTGCTATTGCCGGAAACCCGGGCCGTGACAAGCTCCTCATCGCCGATGCGGGCTCCGGGATCGTCGGCTTCGGCGACTGGGCCGAGCAGCTCATCGCCGAGTCAACCGGCAAGCAGGGACTGGGTGTTCTGCCGGTGGCGGTCGAAGGAGTTAACGCTCCCGAGATCCAGTTGGCCGCCTCCGACGTGATCACAGCCGTCCTGACCCCGGGCGCGGTCGAAGAGGACCGAGGTATTGGTCCAGGTGACATCCACGGGCCCTGGGTGAGCG
>JACCZJ010000234.1 GCA_013696065.1 Nocardioidaceae bacterium | reverse complement strand
CTGCAATGCCTGCCCGGGACGCCGCACCCACATCGAGCCGCCCCGCAGCCGCCCTCGACTCGTCGAGATGTAGTAGGTACCGTTCACGGCTGTGGCGCCTTGCATGTGCTCGAGCTTGTCGGTGACGACTTCGAGTGGTGACGAAAACCCCCCACGCATGGCGAGTCGCGGCTCGCCGGGCTCGAAGGCGAAGCGCACCAACCGCGTCGTCGCGCCGTCTATGCCGTACTCACCCGCAATCATCTGGTGCTCGCGGGCAGTGCGGTCGAGTGAGACAAACGAGAACCTGAACGGCTGGAAGCCGTCGCCGTTGACAGTCTTGTACGAGGTGCGCTGTGGCAACACGTATCGATACCCGTCATGTCCCTCACCCTCGATCCGCAGGCAGTCATCAAGGTCGAATACCCTCACTCCTCCTCGGGTGTCAGCCACCAGCAGCGATGACCCGTACCAGAGGATTCCCCCAGCGTGGACCGGTACAGGCTCCATCGTCACTGCATCCGTGTTCGGGCTCGCTCGAGGTTCGATGAGCAACACATGACGGTATGTCGGCTCGGCCGGGTCGCTCATGTCCACCACGCTGAGACGCGTGCCAGGGGTGCGGCCTTCCACCTTCGTGGCGTACCAGCCCACCATCAGCACACGGCGACCCGCGATCTCATCCACGTCACCGGCATCAGCAGACGTGGTGATTCCCTGCGGCCACCACTGGGTGGTGTTGTTGTCGCCCTCACTCCACGTGAAGGCGTAGTCGGCAGCCTTCGCCGGTGGTTTCGCCTGGATGGCTTGGCGATTGAGGTCGTCGAGCACTCCATGGATCCCGACTCGACCTCCGAACCGGTCCGCCAGGTCTGCGATAAGTTCGCCGCGGTCAGGCTGATCCTGCAGACGCAGGCCGTTGTCGGTCACACCTCTTCGCGGCTACCGCGATCGCCGCGCTTGAGGATCTTCGAGCCCAACCAGGTGACCGGGTCGTACTTGCGGTCGACCACGCGCTCCTTCATCGGGATGATGGCGTTGTCAGTGATCTTGATGCCTTCTGGGCAGACCTCGGTGCAGCATTTGGTGATGTTGCACATGCCAAGCCCCGCTGCATCCTGGGCGAGTTTGCGACGATCGTTGGTGTCGAGTGGATGCATGTCCAGCTCGGCATACCGCAAAAAGAAACGGGGCCCGGCGAACGCCTGCTTGTTGTCCTCGTGGTCTCGCACGACGTGGCATGTGTTCTGGCACAAGAAGCACTCGATACATTTGCGGAACTCCTGTCCGCGCTCGACATCGACCTGCATCATGCGGCGTTTGCCGTCCGCGTCGCGCGGCGTCGGTGCAAACGACGGCAGCTGCTTGGCCTTTTCGTAGTTGTAGGAGACATCAGTGACGAGGTCCCGAATGACAGGGAAGGCTCGCATCGGTGCCACCGTGATGGTTTCGCTCTCGTCGAAGTCGGCGAGCCTCGTCATGCACATCAACCGGGGCCGCCCGTTGATCTCGGCGCTGCAAGACCCGCATTTGCCGGCCTTGCAGTTCCAGCGAACCGCCAGATCGCCGGCTTGGGTTGCCTGGAGACGGTGGATGGCGTCGAGCACGACTTCGCCCTCCTCGACCTCGACCGCGTAGTCGCACAGCTCGCCCCTGGACCAGTCGCCGCGCCAAACGCGCAGCGAGAGTTTGTAGGCCATCAGCTCATCTCCTTCACTTGGCGTCGAACAGAGACTTGAGCTCGTCGGGCATGACGGGCAGAGGCTGATGTGCGAGCTCCACTTGGCCGTTAGCACCCTGCGTCAAGACCAGGTTGCGCTCACCCCAGAAATCATCCGTGGCCGGGAAGTCGTCACGGGTGTGCCCACCGCGCGACTCCTGCCTTTCGAGGGCGGCCTTGGCGATGCATTCGGAGACGGTGAGCATGTTGACCAGATCGAGCGCGAGATGCCAGCCCGGGTTGTACTGCCGGTGTCCCTCGACCGTCAAGTGTTCCGCACGTTGCTTGAGAGCTTCGATCTCTGCCAGCGATTCGCTCAACTCGTCGGCAGTGCGGATGATCCCGACGAGGCGCTGCATGAGCGCCTGCAGATCGTGCTGGATCGTGTAGGGGTTCTCCCCACCACCGACAGAGAAGGGCGCCAGGGCATGGACGGCTGCTGCTCGGACCTCAACACTATCGATCTGCGGCCGATCGACACCGAAACGACTGGCGGTGTATGCCGCGTTGAGCCCGGCCCGTCGGCCGAACACCAACAGGTCGGACAGAGAATTGCCACCTAGCCGGTTCGATCCGTGCATCCCTCCAGCTACCTCACCTGCGGCATACAGGCCGGGAACAATGCTGACAGCCGTGTCTGGTTCGACCTCAACCCCGCCCATGACGTAGTGGCAGGTAGGGCCGACCTCCATCGGTTCGGCGGTGATGTCGACGTCGGCCAGCTCCTTGAACTGGTGGTACATCGATGGCAGGCGGCGCCTGATGAACTCTGAGTTGCGCCGCGATGCGATGTCGAGGAAAACCCCACCATGGGGGGATCCCCGGCCAGCCTTGATCTCGGAGTTGATGGCTCGTGCCACCTCGTCGCGTGGCAGGAGCTCAGGTGGCCGGCGGTTGTTCTTCTTGTCGTCATACCAACGATCGGCCTCCTCTTCGGTGTCAGAAGTCTCGGACTTGAAGAACTCTGGGATGTAGTCGAACATGAACCGATTGCCCTCAGAGTTGCGCAACACACCGCCGTCTCCACGGACCGATTCGGTGACGAGGATCCCTTTGACCGAGGGTGGCCACACCATGCCGGTGGGGTGGAACTGTACGAACTCCATGTTGATAAGGCTTGCGCCGGTGCGCAAAGCCAACGCGTGACCGTCACCCGTGTACTCCCACGAGTTGCTCGTCACCTGATAGGACTTACCGATTCCGCCGGTGGCCAGCACCACGCTGGGGGAGTGGAGCACGAGAAATCGGCCCGATTCCCGCCAATAGGCGAAGGCGCCTGACACCCGCTCGCCGTCTTTGAAGATCTGGGTGACCGTGCATTCCATGAACACGTCGATCCCCAGCTCGACGGCACGCTGCTGCAAGGTGCGGATCATCTCGAGACCGGTGCGGTCTCCCACGTGGGCCAGGCGGGCGAAGCGGTGTCCACCGAAGTCTCTTTGCGAGATCAACCCATCGTCGGTGCGGTCGAAGAGCGCGCCCCACTCCTCGAGCTCGAGCACCCGCTCTGGAGCCTCCTGGGCGTGCAACTGGGCCATCCGCCAGTTGTTGAGCATCTTGCCGCCACGCATGGTGTCGCGGTAATGGACACGCCAGTTGTCGTCGGCGTAGACGTTGCCCATGGC
>JACCZJ010000225.1 GCA_013696065.1 Nocardioidaceae bacterium | reverse complement strand
GTGCAGCGCAGAGGCCGTGTGCTGACCGGTCCGCACGGCCAGGTGGTGGTCACTTATCGCGGCGCCAACACCATTTTCGAGCGGGGAGACGACTTGGCCCGCCACGGCGTGGCCGCGGGAGACGGCTCGGTGCTGGCCCCCATGCCAGGCACGGTGCTCGCGGTCAACGTGCAGGTCGGTGAGCAGGTCCTCGAGGGTGACCCACTGGCAGTGATGGAGGCCATGAAGATGGAACTCGCGCTCAAGGCACCTTGGACAGGGGTTGTCACCGAAGTCAACGTCGACACTGGTGCGCGCGTCGAGCTCGGTGCGACTCTGTTCAAGGTCGCACCTAGCGAAGAAAGCAGTGATCTCGCAAGCCACTCAACCTTCCCGCAGCAGCCGCGATGAAGCGGCCCCCCCACGTCGAGCAGATCGGCGGCCTGCCGTCGAAGGTCTCGATCTATGAAGTCGGCCCGCGAGACGGCTTGCAGAACGAGGCTGCGATCGTGCCGGTCGAGATCAAGGCTGACTTCGTCCGTCGACTTGTCTCGGCGGGGCTGCGGACCGTCGAGGTGACGAGCTTTGTACACCCTCGATGGGTGCCCCAGCTCGCAGACGCCGAGCAGCTGATCGACACTCTCGACCTGTCCATCGCTCCGCGGATGCCGGTGCTGGTGCCCAACGCACGAGGTCTAGATCGCGCCCTGGACAAGGGGCTGCGCGACGTCGCCATCTTCGCCAGCGCAACGGAGACCTTTGCGCAGCGCAACCTCAACCGCAGCCTCGATGACCAGTTCGCCATGTTCGAGGCGGTCGTGTCACGCGCGCGCGAGCACGGGCTCTGGGTACGGGGATATGTCTCGATGTGCTTCGGAGACCCCTGGGAGGGCGACGTGTCGATCGCCCAAGTCGTGAACGTGGCGAAACGCCTTCTCGACATGGGCTGCGACGAGCTGTCACTGGGTGACACGATCGGCGTCGCGACACCCGGACATGTCGAGGCGCTGCTGCACGAGCTGTTTGCGGGGGGTACGTCGAGCGGCCAAGTCGCCGTACATTTCCACGACACGTATGGGCAGGCACTGGCCAATGCACTGACCGCCTTGCGGCTCGGCGTGACCACCATCGACTCATCGGCAGGAGGACTCGGTGGTTGCCCGTATGCCGAGAGCGCCACTGGCAACCTCGCCACAGAGGATCTCGTGTGGCAGCTCCACGGGTTGGGCATCGAGACCGGCGTGGACCTCGAGGCCCTAGTGGCGACGAGTGTCTGGATGGCAGAGCAGATCGGTAAGCCACCGGTGTCGCGCGTGGTCAACGCCCTGGCTGGCTGAGCCCTCATCGCTGAGCACACCGCGCGCTAGGCCCGCTTGCGCGCGCGCAGCTCCTTGGCGGCGAACTTCCCCACCTGATAGGTGCGGAAGCCATCTGTGACGGCGCCCACGCCGCCGCCGATGATGGGTGCGCGGCGGGCGATAAAAGTCACCGTGCGCTTGCCGGCAACCCGTCCGATCAGTTCCGCCGCCACCTCGGACGCGATCCGGCGGTCGAGCTCGAAGTCGTAGCTGGGTGCGGTGGCGATCGCCATCGGAGTGCTGGGCAGCTTCTTGTTCTTCACCAGCCCCCTGACGGTGTCCTCGCCCAAGATGCAAGCCAGGACCGCATTTCGCACCCGGGGATCGGTGACGTCATAGCCCTGCAGATGGGCTATCCCAGCGACCATGTGGCATTGCAGCAGCGCGAGCCCGGAGATATTGGCGGGGATCATCACCGCCACCGTGAGCAGCCCACCGAGGTTGGTCACAAAGCCCTGCGCTGTTGCCATCCGCACATGAGCGTCGATGAGCGCGTCGATGGCTTCGGTGACGTTGCCGTTGTGCTCCTCGAGGCGCTTGTCGGCTGCTTCGGCGGCACCCCGCATCGGCCCGGCGCCGTCAACAGCGCGGTCGAACGCCTGCCGCACGAAGTTGGACGCCAGACCGGGGGCTCGGTCGGTCGCGACTGAGCCGGCGATCCTGCCCAGCACGTTCCCCACACCCATGCATGCCTCCAACGCTTGTCCGACGGTGAACCCACCCTACGCAACCGATGGCATGCCGCAGAGCGAGGACCACCCCGAGCGGGGCCCATGCCTGCCCCTGCGGCGTGCGTCGTTCCGTCTCGTCAGCGGGCCAAAGATCGAAGTCCCGAGGGATGTAACTGACATAGTTGTGGCATGAGACGCACGAAAAATCCGCTGCCCAACGCAGACCATGAAGATGAGCAGCACCGCAGATTTCGCGAGGCTCTCGAGCAAAAGAAGGGCTATCACAGCGAAAAGCATGCTGACGGCTCCGGCAACAAGGGCGTGACGGAAGCGCACAACGACAAGCAGCCGCGACAGTTCCGGCGTAAATCTGGCTGACATGCCCCGCCCGACATCTACCCCCACGTTGCCCGCCAGCAGGCAGGCGCAAACGAGGAGCCGACCCTGACTCCGACTGAGCCACCGCCCACGCATTGGGTCTTTCCGGACCCCACCCAGGTCGATGACGAGATAGTCGCGGTCGGCGCGGATCTGGCGCCTGGCACGATCCTGAACGCCTACCGGCAGGGCCTTTTCCCGATGCCCCTGGCCGAGAACATAGGAATGGCCTGGTGGTCGCCGGTCAAGCGAGGCGTTCTCCCCATCGATGGCCTGCGGATCACGCGTTCACTGCGGCAGTCAGCGGCGAAATACACCTCCACCGTCGACCAGGCCTATGACGAGGTGGTGGCGGGGTGTGCGGATGCGACCCGACCAGGGGCGTGGATCGACCAGCGGATCAAGTCGGCATATCGAGAGTTGCACGACCTGGGTTGGGCTCACTCAGTCGAAGTCTGGAAGGGTGACGAACTCGCCGGTGGACTATACGGCGTGGCCATCAACGGGTTGTTTGCCGGTGAGTCGATGTTTCACGCCGAGCGTGACGCTTCGAAGGTGGCGTTGATGGCGCTCGTCGACTTGCTTGATGACGGACAGCACGGACGATTGCTCGACGTGCAGTGGCTCACCGAACATCTGGGGAGCCTCGGAGCGATCGAGATCTGCCGTACCGATTACCTTGCCGCCTTGCAACGGGCTATGAGTGTGCCGCTGCCCGCCGTCTGGCGCTGAGTGTCGCTCAGTTGGAGGTGGCGCGATGCGCGGGCTGGTTCGTGAAGGCCCAGTCTGCGAAGGCTTCATCAGCTGAAATGCGTTGCGGAGGCATAGGCACCGCAGTGGTGGTCGTGATGGGTTCGACCGGACGGTTGACCTGCACCCCGGGAGCGTCCCGGATTCCGTCGACCAAAGCATCGATGAAGTCATTCACGTCGGCGATCGCCAGGCGGAATGTGCCGGTGCACATATCGTCTCGCCACAGCGACAAGACAACGACATCGGCTTCGCGATGCCAGGTGAGCCGCATGCTTCGCCCATGGCCTCGAGCGTCCAGGAAGACCTCGCCCACGCGTTGCTGAGACTCCGACATTGCACCCATGATGCCTGGGCCGCTCGTCGGCGGCAACCGCACATCTGCCGACTTGTCCGCAACAGAGACTGTCGGGGCGGTCCCTGATGCGGACAAGTCAGGTCCGCCGGGCACACTGAGGGGGTGCCAGAACTTCCAGAGGTGCAAGCACTCGTCGCTGATCTCGGTAAGCGGCTGGAGGGGCGAGCCATCGCCCGGGTGGACGTGGTGGCGTTCTCGGCCCTCAAGACTTTCGACCCGCCACCCTCGGTGTTGCACGGCTTGTTCGTCACGGAGGTGAGTCGCTATGGCAAGTTCCTCGACATCGTCGTCGACGAGCTGCACCTGGTGGTGCACCTGGCACGCGGCGGCTGGATCCGGTGGCGAGACGAGTTGCCTGCTATCCCGGCCAAACCTGGCAAGGGGCCGCTCGCGGCAAGGGTGCTGCTCGACGACGATTCTGGTCTCGATTTCACCGAGGCGGGCACCCGTAAGGGTCTGGCACTCTACGTCGTACGTGATCCGCAGGACGTGCCTGGCATCGCGCGACTGGGTCCCGACCCGCTCAGCGAAGGCTTCACCCGCGATGATCTGGCTGAGATCTTGTCGGGGGCTGGTCGTTCACAGATCAAGGGCGTGCTGCGCGATCAGTCGATCCTCGCCGGCATCGGCAACGCCTACTCGGACGAGATCCTGCACGTCGCAAGGATGTCGCCGTTCAAGCCAGCGGCGATGTCCCATGCCGAGATCACGTCGTTGTACGACGCCATGATCGCCACCTTGCATGACGCCATAGCTCGCTCCGACGGGCTCGCGGCTGCGGAGCTCAAGAAGGAGAAGAAGTCGGGCCTGCGCGTGCACGGCAAGACCGGAGAAGCCTGCCCGGTGTGTGGTGACACGGTGCGTGAGGTGTCCTTCGCGGACTCGTCGCTTCAATACTGCGCCACCTGCCAGACGGGCGGGAAGCCACTCGCCGACCGCCGGCTTTCACGTCTGCTGAAGTAGCGCCTGCGGCTTCAACCCGACCCGGTTGAGCGCCGGTTGAGCGAAGTGGACGCCGCCTACGGTGGTGAGCGTCCGATAGGTTGCCGTGATGCAACAGATTCCGGAGATCGAGGTCAGCGCGGTGCCCAGTCCGCTACCAGCTGAGCTGGTGGTGCTCGACGTGCGCGAACCCGACGAGTGGCAGGCAGGGCACATCGAGCACGCCGTACACATCCCCCTTGGCTCCCTGCCTGAGCGTCTTGGCGACGTACCTGCCGACCAGCAGATCCTCGTGGTCTGCAAGGTAGGAGGCCGATCGGCTCAGGCGACGCAATTCCTACAGGCGCACGGCCGTGAGGCGGTCAACCTGTTGGGGGGCATGATGGCATGGGAGAGCGCCGGGCGCCCCCTGGTGGCCGACAGCGGAACTCCCTTCGTCGCCTGAGGTGGTGGTCGCCTCAGACGACCGATGTCACGTCCTGAACACGCTGCTATTCCTCAGACGTCCCTTATCAGCGGCGACATCTGCTCCTGCATCTCGGGAGTGACGTCGACCTGGTGCGCTTCCTTCGCATGCGGGCCCGCCTGCGCCATCACATCTTCCGTCGACTCTCCCTGGATGACCGCATCGCAGTCGAAGCCGGCATCACTGCACTTGAGTTCCTTCACGATTCCCCTTTTGGTGTCGCTCATTGATGGAGGTGTTCGTTGGCCAGTGTGGCGCACGGATGCTCGTCTGACCAGGGTTATGCCGAGGAGTACACACCGGACAGTGGCGTCGGAGGGTACGCGTCACTCAGACGCGCGCTCCGGCTGGATGGACGGCTCGATCGCGACGAAATTGAGCGACTCGTGGGCCCGCGGTTTCTCGCGAGGTGAGGTCGTGAGTGGCTACACACACCTTGGTGGCACGGCAGCGACACACGCTAGCTCTGGATACGCGAATCTAGGGATACCGCTAGAGAGCAGATAATGTGCTAGCCGTGGATCCGGTACGCAATCCTTATGCGCCCGGCGCCGGTCAGCGACCGCCGGAGCTGGCCGGCCGTGACCGTGAGCTCGAGCAGTTCGACATCACGCTCGAGCGGGTGGCCCATGGTCGCCCCGAGCGCTCGCTCGTTCTGTCGGGCCTGAGGGGCGTCGGCAAGACGGTGTTGCTCAATGCGCTGCGCAGCCGGGCGGTGCAGCGGGCCTGGGGGACCGGCAAGCTGGAGGCTCGTCCCGACCAGAGCGTGCGCGTTCCACTCGCCCAAGCGGTGCATGCCGCCGTACGAGACCTCGGGCATCGTCACCGAGACCAGGAGCGAGTCGACCATACACAAGGGGTGGTCAAGTCGTTCGCGTTGAGCACCACGGCAGCCGATCGGTCGGGACATCGATGGCATCCCCCGATGGACGTGGCCGCGGTCAAGAGCCGCGCTGACTCTGGGGACCTGGAACTAGATTTGGTGGAACTCTTCTCCGATGTCGCTGACCTGGCCACCGATCTCGGAGTCGGGGTGGCGGTGTTTATTGACGAGATGCAAGACATCTCCGCGCCGGATCTATCGGCGCTTTGCGCTGCCTGCCACGAGATCAGCCAGCAGGGCAACCCACTGATCGTGGTCGGCGCTGGCTTGCCCCACCTGCCTGCTGCGCTGTCCTCATCCAAGTCGTATGCCGAGCGGCTCTTCCACTATCGCGTGGTAGACCGCCTCTCGCGCGGCGATTCCGACCGCGCCTTGCTCATCCCCGCGTCGACGGAGGGAGTCGGATATGAAGCCGCAGCACTCGACGAGCTCTACCGCCTCACGGAAGGATACCCCTACTTCGTGCAGGCCTACGGCAAAGCCACGTGGGACGCAAGCCCGGCGACACCCATCCGCCAGGCCGACGTGCTCGAGGCCGCGCCGCTGGCCGAGGGCGAGCTGGCCATCGGCTTCTTCGGCTCCAGGTTCGAACGGGCCACCCCGGCCGAGCGCGACTATATGCGGGCCATGGCTGACCTGGGATCTGTGACCTCGGACGCGCCAGTGCTGACCGCCGACGTGGCTGCGTCCCTCGGCCGCAAACCGCAGTCGCTGTCTCCCGCTCGTGACGGGCTGATCAAGAAGGGGCTGGTGTTTGCTGAGGACCGCGGCGTGGTGAGATTCACGGTGCCGCACTTTGGGCAGTTCCTGCGCACCCGACGCGGCTGAGCTGCGGTCAGTTCCTGCGACCCGACGCGGCTGAGCTGCGGTCGGCTGGAGGTGGCCGCACCGGCGAACGACGACCACGAGTCGGAACAAGCCCAGGCAACGCCTGACAGATTCAAGCGGTTGGACGATGAGTAGCGCCTAGCAGCTGGAACGATCTTGCTGCCGATAGCCGCCTTCGAACTTTGCACACTTACGCGCATGTGAACGGTTTTGCGGCGTGTGCACGATTGCGACCCGATGAGCGGCTCCCAGGCTGGCCCAGCTCATCCCCAATCCGACAGGGGAATCGCTCCTGCGGAAGGGGTCGAAGGAGTGCCTGATGTCGTCACGCTTCGGTACGCTCGCTGTGCGAGGGCCAGCCTCACCTAGAGAACGAGGTTCCATCGATGCAATGTCCACGCTGCGGCTTGGTCAACACGCCAGACATCACGGCGTGTGCACGATGCGGTCTCCGAGTGATCGCGCCAGCGGCGCAGCCACCGCTAGGTGGCCCTTCTCCAGGGCCCCCGCCGCGTGCGGACTCACCCCGATACCCCGCGCCGCCCGGTTACGCCGCGCCGCCACTGCCCCCGCCCGGATACCCCGCGCCGCCACCGCCCGGACCCCCGCCTCCGCCGGGTGGGTACGGCACCTCGGGGCCAATCCAGCCAGGGCAGCCACCCACCGGATACGGACAGCTCCGGCAGCCATCCCCGGAGTATGGGCAACCCGTTCAGCCATCCTTTTACGGGCCCGGCGCCTCGCCG
>JACCZJ010000218.1 GCA_013696065.1 Nocardioidaceae bacterium | reverse complement strand
GGGCAATGGAGTGGATCTGGGCGAGCAGATCGCTAACTTCGGAGTCGACGCCATCCGGCTGACGATGGTGTTCGCGGGTCCGCCGGAAGAAGACATCGACTGGTCCGACCTGTCACCGGGAGGTTCGCTCAAGTTCCTGCAGCGTGCCTGGAGGTTGAGCGGAGATGTCACGAGCGAGCCCGGCACCTCACCGGACAGCGGTGACGTCGAGCTGCGCAAGGCCACCCATCGCGCGATTGCGGAGGCGACGCAGCTGCTCGACGGGTTGCGGTTCAATGTGGTTGTCGCCCGGGTGATGGAGCTGGTCAATGCCACCCGCAAGGCGATCGACAACGGCTGCGGTCCGGCTGATCCGGCTGTTCGTGAAGCCGCGGAGACGGTGGCGGTCTTGTTGAGCCTGGTCGCCCCCTTCACCGCCGAAGAGATGTGGTCGCGGTTGGGTCACGAGCCCACTGTCGCCAAGGCGGGCTGGCCCACGCCTATCGACGAGCTGCTGGTGCGGGAGTCAGTCACCTGCGTTGTTCAGGTGCAGGGCAAGGTTCGGGCCAAACTGCAGGTGTCTCCCGACATCGACGAGCGGTCGTTGCAGGACCTGGCATTGGCCGAGGCCAACGTCATCCGGGCTATCGGTGACTCGTCGGTCCGCAAGGTCATCGTGCGAGCGCCGAAGGTTGTAAACATCGTCATCGGCTGACCGATAGTCTCCCCGCATGTCCCGCGCGGTCGCTCTCGTCTCCGACTCGACGTCGGTGCACGCCGAGCTCGCGCAGCAACTCGACGTCATCGCTGTGCCGTTGCAGGTCGTCGTCGGGGCGAAGGCGTATGACGAGGGCACGGGTGCGACTCCCGAGATGGTGGCCGCCGCTTTGAGGAGTCGGACGCCGGTCAGCACAAGTCGACCCGCGCCCGAAGCCTTCCTGCGCGTGTATGAGCGCGCGGCGAAAGCTGGCGCTGAGGCCATCGTGTCGGTGCATCTGTCCAGTGAGGTGTCCGGCACTTTCGAGTCCGCGGAGCTGGCAGCTCAGCAGGCGTCTATTCCGGTGTACGTCGTCGACAGCCGGCAGCTGGGGATGGGCACGGGGTTTGCGGTTCAGGCCGCAGCGCAAGCACTGGACCGAGGTGCCGGTGCTGAGGAGGCTGCCGAAGTTGCACGCATCCGGGCCGCCGCGATGACTGCCTTGTTCTATGTCGACACCCTCGAACACCTTCGCCGCGGCGGCAGGGTGGGGGCGACGGCTGCGTTGCTCGGCTCAGCTCTCGCAGTCAAACCGTTACTCAAGGTCGAGAATGGACGCATCGTCGCCCTGGAAAAGGTGCGAACCTCGGCGAAGGCGCTGCACCGGATGGAAGAGCTTGCCGTTGCTGCGGCCGGGGATCAGGAGGTCGACGTGGCCGTGTCCCACTTGGTCAACGTCGAAGCGGCCGAAGCGCTGGCGAACAAGTTGGGGGATCGACTGCCACAGCTCGCAGAAGTCGTCGTCACCCAGGTGGGTGCCGTCATCGGGGCACATGTGGGGCCAGGCATGCTCGCGGTGGTGGTTGCACCCAGACACCCCCGCCCACTCGACGAAGCGGCCAACACCCCACAAGGTGACGAGACGCTCTAGTTGTCCACAGGCCGTGTCGTTGGGCTGTCGTTGTCACCGGCGCGCTTCTAGCGTGAGGACATGTTCGGACGGCATACCCTTCCCGACGGTGACGCTGTCACCGCCGCCCAGCGGCGCTTGGAGGCATTGGCCGCTCAGTTCAACGCCAACTCGCGAGACGACACTGGGCTGGCGAAAGCGGCGCCCCCTGTTGGGTTGCCCCTCGATGACAACGCCGAGCGGACAAAGATCTCAGACCTTGGCCACGACCCCGGCGACGATCCTGGCCCCCACCCTGGCCATGACACTGGCACGGGCACTCGCACTAGCGGTGGCTTCGGCGTCGACCAGGCAACGAGCGCTGGCTCTGGCGTCGACCACGCAACCAGAGCGGCTCCAGGCAAAGGCGGCAGGCATGCGGCTCGGTTAGGCGCAGCTAAGGAGTACGGACGCTGGGACGTTACTGCTCAGCACGTGACTCTGGTGGCAGTCACGGTCGCGGTGCTGATCGCGGTGACGACCTGGTGGGTCCTGCGCGCCACACCAGAGGTGAACACCGTCACGAGCGAACGCACGCTTCCCAGCTCCGTCTCACCCCCCGCAGTCGCTACCCCGCCCGCACCGCAAAGGTCTGCGGGGGAGCCCGCGGCCTCCACCACAATGTCTGGCAGCGGCGGATTTGTTGTGGTGGATGTGGCCGGCAAGGTGCGTCGACCCGGGATCGTCGAGCTGCCGGCGGGTTCACGAATCGTGGATGCCCTCGACGTGGCGGGTGGAGTGCGCTCTGGCGTCGACGTCGCTGAACTCAACCTGGCTCGGGTGTTGGTCGACGGAGAGCAGATCGTGGTCGGGCTGGAGGTGCCCGTCATGCAGCCCCCCGCCGGGCTCAGCGGCACACCCAGCACCAAGACCCTCGTCATGGTCGACCTCAACACCGCCACCGCCGAACAGCTCGACACCCTGCCGGGCATTGGCCCCGTCACCGCAGCTGCCATCTTGGCGTGGCGCGCCGAGAATGGGGCGTTCAGCACCGTCGACGAACTGCTCGAGGTATCTGGAATCGGGGACGCCACTCTCTAAGGTTGACCCTGTAGAGTGTCAAGCATGAGCAAGCCTGTACGCGCCGCGATCCTTGTCCGTATCTCCGACGACCGGGCAGGTGACGCTGCTGGCGTCGGACGTCAGGAGAAGGACGCGAGAGCGCTCGCTGACCGGCTCGGCTGGCAGATAGGCGAGGTCATCATCGAGAACGACGTGTCCGCGTTCAAGCGTCGCACAGTCACACTTCCGGATGGGTCGACCGCCTTACGTGTCTTGCGTCCCGGCTTCCGACGTCTGCTCGAGCTGCTCGCGTTGGGCCAGGTCGACGGGCTTATCGCCTACGACCTCGACCGGGTAGCACGCGACCCCCGTGACCTCGAGGATCTGATAGACGTGGTCGAACAG
>JACCZJ010000217.1 GCA_013696065.1 Nocardioidaceae bacterium | reverse complement strand
GCTCGCACCCGGTGTGTCGACTCCGCGGCGCAGCCGACGCCCGTCCCCGGGCGCCTACGGTCCGGACTACGACGGTCCGCGTCCCGCTGACACAGCCGAGCCTGAGTGATATACCGATACCGACACGTGATCTCAGGGCCTGGCACAGGGGGGTTCCGCAGGTATGGTCGAAGCAATGGTCCTCCAGCGGAGGTGTTTGTGGTGACTGGAAAAGACGACCCACACGGGCGTCGCTCGCGCGCGGCCGAGGAGCTCTACAGTCAAGTCGGTTTTCTCGAGGCCGAGGTCAGCGACCTGCGGCGTCGCATTGCCGATGCCCCCCAAGCGACGCGTTTCCTCGAGCAGCGCTTGGCCGAGACACAAGCATCACTCGCCACACTAACCGCCCAGAACGAGCGATTGGCCTCGACACTGCGTGAGGCTCGGGACCGGATCACGGGGCTCAAGGAAGAGGTCGACCGGCTGGCGCAGCCCCCGACAGGCTTTGGCACCTTCCTCGGCGCCAACGACGACGACACCGTCGACGTGTTCACCGGCGGCCGAAAGCTGCGCGTCAACGTGAGCCCCAACGTCGAAGCTGAGGGTCTCTCACGCGGGCAAGAGGTGATGCTCAACGAGGCCCTCAACGTCGTCGCCGCCCTCGATTACGAGGAGGTCGGCGAGCTGGTCATGCTCAAGGAGATCCTGGCCGACGGGGACCGGGCACTCGTCATCGCGAACGCCGATGAGGAGCGCGTCGTGCGCATCGCCGCCCCGCTGCGCGAGCAGACCCTGCGGGCCGGAGACTCTGTGCTGCTGGATCCTCGGGCCAACTACATCTACGAACGCATCCCTAAGTCCGAGGTCGAGGAGCTGGTGCTCGAAGAGGTTCCCGACATCGACTACTCCGACATCGGCGGCCTGATGCGGCAGATCGACCAGATCCGAGACGCGATCGAGCTACCCTATTTGCATCGCGATCTGTTCCTCGAACATGAGCTCAAACCACCCAAAGGGGTCCTCCTGTACGGGCCGCCTGGATGCGGCAAGACGCTCATCGCCAAGGCGGTCGCCAACTCGCTGGCCAAAAAAGTCGCCGCCAAGACCGGCGAAGAAGGCAAGTCCTTCTTCTTGAACATCAAGGGCCCTGAGCTGCTCAACAAATATGTCGGTGAAACGGAGCGGCACATCAGGCTCGTCTTCCAGCGTGCGCGTGAGAAGGCGAGCGATGGCACACCTGTCATCGTTTTCTTCGACGAGATGGACTCGCTGTTCCGCACGCGCGGATCCGGGGTGTCGTCGGACGTCGAGAACACGATCGTGCCTCAGCTGTTGAGCGAGATCGACGGCGTCGAAGGGCTCGAAAACGTCATTGTGATCGGCGCCTCCAACCGAGAAGACATGATCGATCCGGCCATCCTGCGGCCAGGTCGCCTCGACGTGAAGATCAAGATCGAGCGTCCTGACGCCGAGGGGGCCCGGGATATCTTCTCGAAGTACCTCACACCGACCCTGCCTCTGCACGGCGACGACCTGGCCGAGTTCGCCGGCAGCCGGGAGGCATGTGTCGCCGGCATGATCCAGCGCACCGTCGAGCGGATGTACACCGAGTCTGAGGAGAACCGCTTCCTCGAGGTCACCTACGCCAATGGCGACAAGGAAGTGCTCTATTTCAAGGACTTCAACTCCGGGGCGATGATCCAAAACATCGTCGATCGGGCCAAAAAGATGGCGATCAAAGACCTCCTCGACAGCAACCAGCGGGGCTTGCGAGTCCAACACATGCTGCAAGCCTGTCTCGACGAGTTCAAGGAAAACGAAGATCTGCCCAACACGCCGAACCCTGACGACTGGGCACGGATCTCCGGAAAGAAGGGCGAGCGCATCGTCTTCATCCGCACCCTCATCACCGGCAAGCAGGGAACCGAGCCTGGCCGGTCCATCGACAACGTGGCCAACACCGGCCAGTACCTGTAGCACCGCTCACCCCACTGCGACGACACGTACTCTGACGGCATGACTGTGCGGCGGATCATGGGCATCGAAACTGAGTTCGGGATTTCGGTCCTCGGCACGCCGAGCGCCAACCCGATGCTCGCGTCGTCGCAGGTGGTCAACGCCTATGCGAGCCTCAGCGCGCGCTCGCGCCGCGCCCGCTGGGATTTCGAAGAGGAGAGCCCGCTCAGAGATGCTCGAGGGTTCGACCTCAGCCGCACCCTCGCCGACGCGAGCCAGCTGACCGACGAGGATGTCGGGTTGGCCAACCTGATCCTGACCAACGGTGCTCGGTTGTATGTCGACCACGCCCACCCCGAATACTCGTCACCTGAATGCACCAACCCGCGAGACATCGTGCTCTGGGACAAAGCGGGTGAGCGCATCGTGGCGGCGGCGGCGCGCGCCGTCGACATGCCCGGACAGAACCCGATCGTGCTCTACAAGAACAACACCGACAACAAGGGCGCATCATACGGAACACATGAAAACTACCTGATGAAGCGCTCCACGCCGTTTCAGGACATCGTGCGCAGCCTCACGCCCTTCTTCGTGACCCGTCAGGTGTTCTGTGGGGCAGGTCGCGTCGGTATCGGTCAAGACGGTCGTGATCACGGCTTCCAGATCAGCCAACGCGCTGACTTCTTCGAGGTCGAGGTCGGCCTCGAGACCACGTTGAAACGACCGATCATCAACACACGTGACGAGCCGCACGCCGATCCGGAGAAGTATCGCCGGCTCCACGTCATCATTGGCGACGCCAACCTGGCCGAAATTTCGACCTACCTCAAGGTCGGGACGACGTCACTGCTGCTCGCCATGATCGAGGATCGGGCCATTACGGCAGACCTGGCGATCGACGGCCCCGTCAGCGCTCTGCACGCCGTCTCACACGACCCTTCGCTGCGACATTTGTTGACCCTCAAGGACGGCCGCATCATGGCCGCCTTGGACCTGCAGGACATCTATCTCACAATGGCTCGGTCCTACGTCGAGGACCGCTTCGGCGCAGACGTCGACGAGCAGACGGCGGACGTGCTTGAGCGATGGGAGTCGGTGCTGACCCGCCTCAGACAAGACCCCATGCAGTGTCGCCACGAGCTCGACTGGGTCGCCAAGTTGGCGCTGCTGGAGTCGTATCGCGACCGCGACGACCTCAAGTGGGATGACGCCAAACTTCACCTGATCGACTTGCAGTATGCCGATCTGCGACCTGACAAGGGCCTCTACAATCGGCTTGTCGCACGTGGGTCCATCAAGCGCCTGGTCACCGACGACGAGGTGAGTCACGCGGCGAGCAATCCTCCCCTTGACACCAGGGCCTTCTTCCGCGGCCGCTGCCTGGCGAAATATCCAGATCGCATCGCCGCCGCATCTTGGGACTCGGTCATCTTCGACCTGCCTGGGCGCGACTCGCTCCAGCGCATTCCTACGATGGAGCCCTTGCGCGGGACAGAGCAACATGTCGGCGCCCTACTGGACAGGTGCGACACAGCCGAGGAGCTTTTCGCTGCCCTCACCGCGTGAAGTGCCAGGTAGGGTTTGGTTTCACGCTTTGATCTGACGACCAGGAGGTCACACATGGCGCGCGAGGGTGGCCAGCAGCACAAGACCACACGCAAGTCTTCCGATACAGACGAGTCAGTCGATGCTGCGACGACAGAGGATGTTGCGGACCGCAAGGAAAAGCTCGACGACGACGTGGATGCGATCCTCGACGACATCGACGAGGTTCTCGAGGCCAATGCCGAGGAGTTCGTCCGAGGGTTCGTCCAAAAGGGTGGCGAGTGAACCAGATGAGTTCCCCTGGCTTGTCAGCAGCCTTCTTGGCCCCTGGCGGCTCATCATTCGCCGACTTCCTGGCGCAACACGCACCTGACATGCTGCCGAGCCGTCGTACCTCAAACCAAGCCTCGCCCCCGCTCGATGTGCCCCACGGCACCACCATCGTCGCGGCCACCTTCGGCGGCGGAGTCGTCATGGCCGGCGACCGGCGAGCCACGATGGGCAACGTGATCGCTCAGCGCGATATCGAGAAGGTCTTTGCGGCCGACGAGTTCTCTTGTGTCGGCATCGCCGGCTCAGCCGGCTTGGCCATCGAAATGGTGCGGCTTTTCCAGACCGAGCTCGAGCATTACGAAAAAATCGAGGGAATCACCTTGTCGATCGACGGCAAGGCCAACAGGCTGGCTGCGCTGTTGCGCAGCAACCTCCCCATGGCCATGCAGGGGCTTGCAGTGGTGCCGTTGTTCGCCGGCTTCGACCTGGATGCCAAGGTCGGGCGGATCTTCTCCTACGACGTCACCGGTGGCCGCTACGAGGAGCAGGCGTTTCACTCGGTGGGGTCTGGGTCGCTTTTTGCCCGAGGCTCCCTCAAGAAGCTCTATCGTGACAATCTGAACGCCCAGGAGTGCGTGACGGCGGCGGTCCAAGCCCTCTACGACGCAGCAGACGACGACTCGGCAACGGGTGGTCCAGATCTCGCGAGACGCATCTTTCCCGTGGTGTGTGTGGTGACGGGTGCCGGCTTCATCCGGCTTCCCGACGACGAAGTGGCCGCCATCGCCGACACCGTCGTCGCTGCCCGTATGCAGCGACCCGACGGCCCTGCAGCCCCGCTCACCTGAGGCGAGAGGACCCTCTAATGT
>JACCZJ010000196.1 GCA_013696065.1 Nocardioidaceae bacterium | reverse complement strand
CGATCACACAAGCCCTCTTCAGAAGCATCGGCTGGTAAAGCAAGGCTCGAATCATCTGCCGCGAGGCGCACGCCAACGCGGTGCGCACTACGAGTCGCCCCCGACCTCCACCTGAGAGGAGCCGGGGGTGCCCTCGTCGCGCAGCGACCAAGATCCAGCCCCACCCCCCACGTCCGTCACGTCGACGGTCCACGCCCGCGTGGAAGGATTGTGCCCATGTCACTTCGAACGAAAAGGCAATGGTTTGGCGTCGTCCTCGACGCACCGGACGCTCGCGAGCTCGCGCACTTCTACTCGCGGCTCCTCGGCTGGAGAATGTTTAACGAAACCGACACGTGGGTCGATCTTGCCCCGTCGGAGGACGCCGGCTATAACCTCGCTTTCGCGACGGAGAAGAACTACGCCCGGCCGGTCTGGCCGACCGCGGACGGAAAGCCCCAGATGTCGATGCATCTTGACATCGAAGTCGACGATCTGGAGGAGGCGGCGGCATACGCGCTCGGTGTCGGAGCCGTGCTGGCGTCGTACCAGCCGCAGGAGACTGTGCGGGTGATGCTTGATCCTGCCGGGCACCCGTTCTGCCTTTATCTGGACACCGAAACCTCCGCCTGAGCGCGGCGGTGGGAGTCCAGGGGCCGTCGGGTGTACGCCAAGTTCGCTGATCAGCGTGGCGTCGTGATCTTGCACGCCACCCATCCGTCCGCGCGGCTAGCGTCGCAGCCACGAGTTCCCCCTCAAAGGACCAGATGACGACTCTGACTCCCGTCCGACACCGGATCCACCCGGCCTAGGTGGTCGCCGGCGTGGCCTTCGTGGCCCTCCTCGGTGCGGCCGGGTTCCGCGCCGCTCCCGGAGTGCTGATGGTGCCTCTGCAGGAAGAGTTCGGATGGTCGCGCGGCACGCTCTCGCTCGCCGTGGGGGTCAACCTCGTGCTGTTCGGCCTTACCGCCCCCTTCGCGGCGGCGTTGATAGACAGGTTTGGCCTGCGCCTAGTCACGTCGAGCGCGCTCGTGGTCATCGCGGCCGGGTCCGGGCTGTCTGTGTTCGTGCAGGCGAGTTGGCAGATGGTGCTGCTGTGGGGCGTGCTCGTCGGACTCGGCACCGGATCGATGGCGCTCGTCTTCGCGGCCACAGTTGCGCAGCGCTGGTTCGTACGACGCCGCGGCCTGGTGACCGGGATCCTCACTGCCGGGAGCGCAACGGGTCAGCTCATCTTCCTGCCGGTCGTCGCGGTGGTGGCCGAGCACACCGGTTGGCGATTGGCGTCGCTGGTCATCGCGGCAGCGGCGCTGTCCGTCGTACCCCTGGTGCTGATCTTCCTGCGTCACCATCCGATCGAGGCGTGAAGGCGTACGGCGCCGAAGAGCCGGCGCACGAGGAAAAGGTTTCCGCGCTCGAGCCGGACCAGATTCCGACCGTGGCCGGACCCGGCGCAGCCGGGGTCGCCATCAACGCGCTCCGCCAAGCCTCACATTCACGCACGTTCTGGGCGCTGATGGCCGGCTTCGCGATCTGCGGCGCGACCACGAACGGCCTGATCGGCACCCACTTCGTGCCGGCCGCGCATGACCACGGCATGGGGGCGACCACAGCAGCCAGCCTGCTTGCCATCGTCGGGATCTTCGACATCGTCGGGACCATCGGCTCGGGCTGGCTCACCGACCGCTACGACCCTCGTCTGCTGCTCGGCTTCTACTACTTCTTCCGTGGGGTCGGCCTGGCGCTGCTGCCGCTGCTGCTCGCTGACGCGGTGCAGCCGAGCATCATCGCTTTCGTGGTGATTTACGGGCTGGACTGGGTGGCGACCGTGCCGCCGACCATCGCGCTCTGCCGGGAAGCGTTCGGTGCGACGGGGATCGTCGTGTTCGGCTGGGTGTTCGCGTCGCACCAGGTAGGCGCCGCGATCGCGTCGGTCGCGGCGGGATTCGCTCGGGACCAGACGGGCACGTACACGGCGGCGTGGTTCAGTGCGGCGCTGCTCTGCGTCGTCGCGGCAGTCATCTCCTTCCGCGTCAGCACTGATGGCGAGTCGGGGACGACTTCGTACCGAACACCGGCGTGAGGCGTGCCCCATCGGCTAGGTCGAGGCAGGCAGGGCGGACCCTTGCACCCCAACTACTAAGCGCGCATACTAGTTGCATGATCGATATTGCAACCACATCCGTCACTTCCGCCGCCTCTCCAGCAGCGTTCTTCGACCGCTGGGCCGATATGGCTACGTGGCCCGAATGGAGCCTTGACACCGAGTGGGTGCGACTCGACGGACCGTTCGTCCAAGGCGCCACCGGCACGCTGAAACCCAAGGGTGGTCCGAAGGTACGCTTCGTCGTCGAATCCCTGATTCCAGAAAGGGAGTTCGTCGATGTCTCCCGGCTGGCAGGGACGCGCCTGAGCTTCGCGCACTACGTCGCACCCACCGTCGACGGAGGCTGCACGGTGAGCGTGCGGATCACGATGAGTGGCCCACTCGCTCGGCTGTGGGACCGAATTCTCGGCAAGGGGCTGCGCTCGTCCGCCAAGGCCGATCTGGAGCGACTGGCCCATGTCGCTGAGGCAGCCCACTCCGCGTCAGGATGAGCAACTTTTCGCAGCGAGGTCCTATCCGCCCCCCGGCAGCTGGGCAACGAGGTCCGGCGCGGCTGGCGTCGAAACATTCATCCGCCGATGAGAGTCCAGGCCTCCTGTTGTGGCAGGTCACCAACCGTTGGCAGGCGGCGCAACGGGCGGCGTTGAAACCGTTTGACCTCACCCACGTGCAGTTCGTGCTCTTGGCCACATTGACGTGGCTCGGCGACGGCCTGATCACGCAGAAGCAACTCGCACAGCACAGCGCCACCGACCCGATGATGACATCGCAGGTGCTGAGGACGCTGGAAGAGCGAGGCTTGATCTGCCGCGGCCGCCACCCGACCGACGCCCGCGCCCGGACGCTGTCGGTCACCAGCAGCGGCGCTGCGCTGGCCAACCGGGCAATCGTCGCTGTGGAGGGATGCGACGCAGACTTCTTCAAACCGCTGGGTCACAGCAGTACGCAGTTCACCACCCAACTGCGTGCGTTGCGCCAACACGCACGCAGAGACGAACGCCTACCCCGCCACGCAGCAGCTGCCGCCCGCTCCACGGCCGAGGGGTGTGACCCCTAGCCGACCGGGCCTTCTGACGGGGCGCGGAGTGCATCAGCTCCTGAGGTCTTCCGATCGTGACCGTTGACATGTGGCCATCGGACAGTCATCCCGGCAGGTTCCTAGCTTCGACGTCTGCCCCGCCTCCCGGGATATGCCACCATGCAGGCATGCCACGGCTCGCCGACGTCGACCTGTCCCTCACCTTGACCAAGAAGGAAGAGGAACGCCGCCTGAAATCCGCTCAGCTGCGGCTGCTCTCGCTGCGCCTGTCCCTCGGCGGCCAGCTCTCCCAGGGGGAGAGCCTCGGCCCTCCCGTCTGCGTCGTCTTCGAGGGTTGGGACGCGTCCGGCAAGGGCGGGTGCATCAAGCGCTTGGTCGCTCCCCTCGACCCCCGGCACGTGCGCGTGGCGCAGTTCGCCGCGCCGACGTTCGACGAGAAGCGCCATCACTTCCTCTGGCGGTTCTGGCCGGTGCTGCCCGGCTGGGGCGGCATGGCCGTGCTCGACCGGTCCTGGTACGGCCGGGTGCTCGTCGAGCGGGTCGAGAAGTTTGCCACCGCCGAACAGTGGCGCCGCGCGTACGACGAGATCGCCGGCTTCGAGAGCAGCCTCGCGGCCGAGGGCATGATCCTCGTGAAGTTCTGGATGCACCTGTCCGCCGACGAGCAGTTGAGCCGCTTCCGCGCCCGGGAGCAGGACCCCCTGAAGCGATGGAAGCTGACTGACGAGGACTGGCGCAACCGGGAGAAGTGGGACGACTACACCGCCGCGGTCGAGGAGATGCTCGAGCACACCTCCACCCCTGCCGCGCCCTGGGTCGTCGTCGAGGCGGAGGACAAGCGGTGGGCCAGGGTCCGCGTCCTCGAGGCCACCGTCGAACACATCGAGCGCGGTCTGCGCGAGCGCGACCTGGCCGTGCCACCCACCCCCGAGGGGCTCCGGCTCTGAGCGACGCAAGCGTCGACTGCTCAGGGTCACGCTTCTAGTCAACCCGATCGTTTCCCTGCATTCGCCTGCGCAGAGTAATCCGTGCACCGGATACTGGGCAGATGGCTCACCAACAAGATGCCGCCACTGTCGAGCCGGTAGCCACATGTAGCGACGCTGAACTGGACATCGAGTTCGCATATACGAACTGGCAGCAGGCTTGCCACGACCTCTACACGCTTGTGCAGTCATGTAAGCGTCCGAAGGGTCACGCCGACGAGCATGCCAGCGGCTACGGTTCCCAGCGGACTCGGTGGCACCGGTGAACGAGCTTCGGCTTACGACCCTGACGGCCCCCGGGTTTCCCTCGCTCCAGCTCGCTGATCCACCACCGGTTCTAGGTCGCAGGCACCACCGCGGAAACCGAGTCGGTCAGGGACGTGGGAGAACGGCGGTCCTGGACAAGTCGACGGCCAAGTGCACCTGCTCGTCTATGCGTACGACGGAGTCCTGGTCGGCGACGGCGTGCATCTCCCCCAGCGTCTCGACCAGAACCCGCAGGCGTACGGC
>JACCZJ010000137.1 GCA_013696065.1 Nocardioidaceae bacterium | reverse complement strand
CTTCAGACCCGTGTCGGCAAGAGAACGGCGGCGGCGGCCTTCCGCATCGCCGTACAGCTGGTCGACGAAGACGTCATCGACATGGACGAGGCGCTGCTGCGCGTCACTGGCGCACAGCTGGCCCAGCTGATGTTTCCCCAATTCGACAAGGACGGAGGCGAACGCCAACTCATCGCCACCGGTATGGCGGCCAGCCCGGGCGCAGCAGTCGGCAAGGCCGCGTTCGACTCTGCGACGGCCGTCGAGTGGGCGGCCAGGGGGGAGTCGGTCATCTTGGTGCGACGCGAGACCAACCCCGACGATCTCAGCGGGATGATCGCCGCCGCCGGAGTGCTCACGAGCCGCGGCGGCAAGACCTCCCACGCTGCCGTTGTCGCCCGTGGCATGGGGCGCACGTGTGTCGTGGGGGTGGAGGCGCTGCGGGTGGACCTCAAGCAGCGAGAGATCCGCACCCCAGACGGCGCCCACGTCGGAGAGGGCGAGCTGTTGTCGATCGACGGCTCGACCGGCGAAGTGTTTGCCGGTGCCGTCCCGGTCACCGCGAGCGCGGTGGTGGCAGCCTTGCTCGAATCTTCGAGCGACGACGACGACGCCGACGGCGCAGGCGACGGCGACGGCGAATCCCACGCCGAGGGCGAGCATGGCGAGCTGATCGAGGCGGTCCAGCGCCTCATGCGGCATTCGGACTCCGTGGCCCGGATGCACGTCCGCGCCAACGCGGACACCCCTGAGGATGCCGAGCGGGCAAGGGCTTTCGGTGCGCAGGGCATCGGTCTATGCCGCACCGAGCACATGTTCTTGGGGGCTCGGCGCAAGATTGTCGAGCGGGTGATCTTGGCTCGTAGCGACGAGCAACGTGAGTCAGCGCTTCAGGAGTTGCTTCCCCTCCAGCGACACGACTTCCTCGGCATCTTCGAAGCGATGGACGGGCTGCCGGTCGTCGTACGGCTGCTCGACCCTCCCCTCCACGAGTTCCTCCCCGATCTCACCGAGCTGTCGGTCAAGGTCGCCGTCGCAGACGCGTTGGGAAAGCCCGACGAGGAGGGCGAGGCATTGCTCCAGGAGGTGCAGCGCCACAACGAGCAGAACCCGATGCTGGGCATGCGCGGGGTGCGCCTCGGGCTCACCGTCCCAGGACTGTTCCAGCTCCAGGTCCGTGCGATCGCCGAGGCTGCGGCTCAGCTGAAGAAGCGCGGTCTCGATCCCCGTCCTGAGATCATGGTGCCTCTCGTGGGTGACGTGAAAGAGTTCGCGATCATCAAGGAGCAGTCGCTCGCGACACTCGCCGACGTCGTGGCAGAAGGCGGCAGTGATCTACATTTCCCGATCGGCACCATGATCGAGCTGCCACGCGCGGCTATGACTGCTGGTGCAATCGCCGGCGAGGCCGAGTTCTTCTCCTTCGGCACCAACGACATGACCCAGACGACGTGGGGGTTCAGCCGCGACGACGTCGAGGCTGCGTTCTTCCCCCACTACATCGACGCCGGGATCTTCGCGGTCAGCCCCTTCGAAACGCTCGATGTGGCCGGGGTGGGACGGATCGTGGCGGTGGCGGCGTGGGAGGGCAAGGAGGCCCGCGGCGATCTTGTGGTGGGCGTCTGTGGTGAGCACGGTGGCGATCCGGCCTCGATCCACTTTTTCGAGTCGATCCAACTCGACTATGTGTCCTGCTCCCCGTTTCGGGTGCCGGTCGCCCGCCTCGAGGCCGGCCGCGCCAGGCTCGAGGCAATCTGAGATACGACTTTGGGGCCCGGCACGCCGTTCTCCTCCACGGATTGGAACGAAATGGCGCCTGAAGCGGGGCCGGGTTGCTAAGCACCATTTCGTTCCAAACCGCTGCCGGTGCCGCGACACCTGACGCGTCAGCCGGGATGTCCTTTCGGCGCCGTACCCTGAAAACGTGTCCGCTGCCAGTCCGCGCCCGCAGGGAGTCTTGGCGATTCCCGCATTCCGGCGGCTTTGGATCGGGTTGGGGCTGTCCAGCCTGGGCGACTGGCTTGGCCTGCTGGCCCTGACGGCGATGGCAAGCTCGCTGGCCGATGCGACATACCAGAAGCAGAACTTCGCCATCGCGAGCGTGCTGTTCGTGCGCGTGGTGCCCGCGCTGGTGCTCGGGCCACTCGCCGGCTACATCGCCGACCGGCTGGACCGTCGGCGGACGCTCGTGATGGGAGACATTGCACGGGGTCTGATCTTCGCGTCCATCCCCGTCGTCCATACCCTCCAATGGGTTCTGATCGCGACCGTGTTGATCGAGGCCATCACCTTGATCTGGCTGCCCGCGAAGGACGCGACGGTGCCCAATCTGGTTCCACGTCACCGCCTAGCCGAGGCCAACCAGATCATGCTCTCGACGACCTATGGGTCTGCCCTCCCGGCGGCGGTCCTGTTCATCCTGCTGTCCCTGACGACCAAGGCCTTGCACTCGTCGCTCAACTGGCTCGAGGATCCAGCGGCGCTGGCGTTGTGGTTCAACGCCTGCTCGTTTGTCGTCTCTGGTCTGGTGATCTCAACCCTGCATGAGATCCCCCGCGGCTCGGCGCTCGCCACGCAGGGCCGACAAGGGGTGTTCCAAGTCATCTTCGAGGGTTGGACGTATGTCGCCAAGACCCCCCTGATTCGGGGCCTGGTCATCGGCATCACGGGTGCCTTCGCCGCAGGCGGGGTGGTTGTCGGGCTCGGCCGCGTCTTCGTCGACGACCTGGGGGGAGGCGACCCCGGCTACGGTTTGCTCTTTGCGTCGGTCTTCGGCGGCCTGGCCCTCGGCATGTGGCGCGCGCCCCAGCTGTTCAGGGGCGTGTCGCGGCCTCGACTCTTCGGTCTCTCCCTCATCTTGGCCGGGGTGGCGCTGGTGGCCATCGCGGTGTTCGCCAACCTGGTGGTGGTCTCCATCTTGAGTGTGGGCCTCGGCTTTTGCGCGGGGGCCGCTTGGATCACCGGCTATACGCTGCTCGGCCTTGAGGTGGAGGACTCCCTGCGAGGCCGCACCTTCGCCTTCGTGCAGACTTTGATCAGGTTGACCTTGGCGCTCGTGCTGGCACTGGCACCTCTGCTGGCGGGCCTGATCGGTCGACACCGGCTGCGTGTCAACGACGATGCCGTGCTGGACTATAACGGCGCGGCAATCACGATCTTTTTGTCAGCTCTGGTGATGGTTGCGGTCGGCGTTTACTCCTACCGTTCCATGAACGACAAGCCGGGCACGTCGCTGCGTAGCGAGCTCAGGAGGTCCACCATGTCAAGCTCTGCTGTCTACGCCGATCGTGGGCTCTTTATCGCGTTGGAGGGGGGAGAGGGAGCCGGGAAATCCACCCAGGCGCACAGGCTCGAAGGCTGGCTGCGCCAACAGGGCTTCGACGTCATGCTCACCCACGAGCCGGGCGACTCGGTCGTGGGGCAGCGGCTCCGGCAGATCCTGCTCGACCCGCAGACCGGTGAGCTCGACAGCCGGACCGAAACGTTGCTCTACGCCGCCGACAAGGCAGAGCATGTGGAGCGGGTGGTCAAACCGGCGCTCGCGCGGGGCGCCGTCGTGGTCACCGACCGGTATGTCGACTCCACGCTCGCCTATCAGGGAGCTGGTCGAGATCTGGTGAGCAGCGAGATCGAACAGGTCGCGCGATGGGCCACCGCCGACCTGCGTCCGCACCTCACCGTCCTGCTGGACGTGGACCCGCAGGTCGGTCTAGGCAGATTCGACAACCCAGACCGGCTCGAATCCGAACCGCTCGCCTTCCACCAACGTGTGCGCGAAGCCTTCCTCTCGCTCGCCGCCGCCGATCCGGCGCACTATCTCGTCGTCGATGCGCGCGCCGATCGCGACGAGATCAGCCGGCTGGTGCAGCAGCGGGTGGCGACGCTATTATCGCTCGCCGAGCGGCAGACGCGAGCCGGGGCCCGATGAGTGTCTGGGCCGACCTGGTCGGCCAGGATGTCTTGACTGCGCAGCTGCGTGCCAGCGTCGACGCCGCTGGCGAGGCGCTGCGCGGTACCAGTGCCAGCGGGATGACTCACGCCTGGCTCTTCACCGGCCCCCCAGGGTCGGGCCGCTCCAACGCGGCGCGGGCTTTTGCGGCGGCTCTGCTCTGTGAGCGTGGTGGATGTGGATACTGCTTGGCCTGTCGCACCGCGTTGGCGGGCTCGCATGCCGATGTGACCCGCGTCGTGACGGATCAGAACGTCATACGGGTCGACGAGGTGCGACAACTGGTGCGGCACGCCGCGCTGTCTCCAGCCGGCGACCGTTGGCAGATCTTGATCATCGAGGACGCTGATCGCCTCACCGACTCGGCTGCCGACGCGCTGCTCAAGAGCATCGAGGAGCCGCCCCTGCGCACCGTGTGGTTGTTGTGTGCGCCGACCGTCGAGGATGTGATCCCCACCATCCGCTCGCGATGTCGAGCGGTGGTGCTGCGGACGCCTCCGCCGTCCGCCGTCGCCGAGCACCTGACCGCGCGGCACGGCGTCGACGATGCTGTCGCCTTTTTCGCGGCGCGCGCCTCGCAAGGCCATATCGGTCGCGCACGAGCTCTGGCGCTCGACGAGGGAGTCCGAAATCGGCGTCGTGAGGTGCTGCGGATCCCGCGTCAGTTGAGCGATCTTGGCTCATGTATGACGTGCGCAGCCAACCTCGTCGACGCTGCCAGCGAAGAGGCGAAGCCTCGCAGCGATGCGCTCGACGCCAAGGAACAGGCCGACCTCGAGCTGACCTACGGTGCGAGCACCAGAGGCGTCCGGAGCAGCGGGTATGCCGCTGCCCGCAAGGAGCTGGAGCGCAACCAAAAACAACGAGCCAAGCGCTTCGTCAAGGACGCGCTGGACAGAGCACTGCTCGATCTCGCCTCGTTCTATCGCGATGTGGTGGCTGTGCAGCTGGGATCCACAGGCCCACTGGTTAATCAGGAATTGGTCCAGGAAGTGGCTAGCATGGCTCGGGGGACAAGGGGAGAGGTTTCCGCTCAGCGGCTCGAGGCGATCTTTGCCACTCGCGAGGCCTTCGAAGGAGAGGTTGCTCCGTTGCTTGCGCTGGAGTCGTTGATGATTTCTTTACGAGGAGGGCTCCATGACTGACCGCCCAGGCGACGATCGGGGCGATCCTGTCTATCCCGGCCAGGAGCCGACGGGCTCAGGCCAGCAAGGGGGTTCTGCGAGCTATCCCGGCCCCCCACCCAGTTACCCGGGGCAAGCACCGCCACCGCCCTACGGTGGCTATGGGTCAGCTCCCGCCCAGCCCGGCGGCTACGGACAAGCTCCCGTTCCGCCCGGCGGCTACGGACAAGCTCCCGTCTATCCTGGCGGAGGCTACGACGGCGCTGCGCCGGCCGCCGGCTGGAGTGGCTGGGCGATCGCGGCCTTTGTCTGCTCGCTGATTCCGTTCCTCGGCATCTTGGCGGCGGTGCCGTTGGCCATCGTCGCTCTGGTCAAGATCAGCAAGACCAGGCAACGCGGCAAGTTCTTGGCCATCGCCGCCATGATCATCTCCGTACTGTGGTGGGTCGGCGCAGTGGGGCTCGGGGTGGCGTGGTTTAACAACACGGCCGGACGCGACGACCAGGGCGTGATCGTCGAAGCGGGGCGACTCGAGCTCCAACAGATCCGGGCAGGGGACTGCGTCGAGATCCCCAGCCTGTCAGACAGCGAGGTCGAGGTGAGCGCCTACGAGATCAGCGGACTGCCATGCGATGAGCCCCACAACGCTGAGGCCGTCGCCGTCATCGAGATTCAGGGCGAAGAGTTTCCCGGGGGTGCCGCACTTGATGCGGAGTCGGCGCTGCTCTGCCAGGCCAAGTACAGCGAGTCCTTCCCGACCGACTTTCCTGCGGGGGTCATCAGCTTCCGGTTGGTTCCTACCGAAGATGTCTGGAACGACGAGGGTGGACACCGTTCTATCTGCTTCGCGGTCAAGAGCGACTATTCCGACATGGAGGGGTCCGTGACCGACAGGTGATGCACCCGTGTTCGTCACTTGCCGGTCTCCGGCGGCGGGTCCCTCGTCTCCGTGCGTCTCTGGTCGTGTTTGCCTTAATGGTGGTCGGTGGTTGCGGCGGCGCCGCCGATCTCGTCTCCGAGGATGCAGAGCCAAGCGCTACAGAGTCGACCGGCTCCGCAACCGAGCCAACCTCGTCTCCCACAGAGTCCGGCCCGGCAGCCACGGAGGACTCCACAGAACCACCGACGGACGAGCCGCCGGAAGGCACTGACGGCCTGCCCGAAGGCTTCGGCGCCGGCCCTGAGGGCGTTGGCCTCGACCGGTTCTACAACCAAGCGGTGGTGTGGACTGAGTGCGACGGTGCCGAATGTGCGGACATCTGGGTTCCGCTCGACTATGGCGACCCTGACGGTCAAGCGATTACGGTCAAAGCCAAGCGTGATCTCGCTGACGACCAGAGCAACCGGCTTGGCTCGATCTTCATAAACCCCGGGGGGCCGGGCGGCTCGGGAATCGCCTTTCTGGACTACGTGGCCTTCGACACGTCGATTACCGATATCTATGACGTCGTCGGTTTCGACCCGCGAGGCGTCGCCACGAGCACGCCGGTCGACTGCGTCTCCGACGAAGAGCTCGACGCATATGTCGCCGCTGAGCCGTCACCCGACACGCAGCAGGAGGTGCGCCAGCTGCAGGCGGACTGGGCCGCGGTGACCGCGGGGTGCGTGGACAGGTCCGGTCCTCTCCTGGCGCATGTGTCGACGGTGGAGGTGGCACGAGACCTGGACATCATGCGGGCCTTGGTCGGTGACGAGCAGCTGACCTACTTCGGCGCCTCCTACGGCACGTTCATCGGAGCGACCTATGCTGCTCTATTTCCTGACAACGTGGGGAGACTCGTGCTTGATGGTGCGATCAACCCGTTGGCAGAGCCGCGAGAGAGCGCTATCAATCAGGCTGCCGGCTTCGATCAGGCGCTCACGGCTTATCTGGAGTTCTGCATCGACGCAGGTGACTGTCCGCTTGGGGATGACGTGGACAGCGCGCGGGACCGCCTGATCCAGCTCTTCGCCGACCTTGACCGCAACCCGTTGCCGACCTCGGGTGGGCGTGAGCTCACCGAAGGTCTGGCGTTCTACGGCGTCATCACGCCGCTGTACAGCCGTGACAACTGGGTGTATGAAACTCAGGCGCTGCGGCAGGCGGTCGATGGCCAAGGCGACACGCTGCTGGTGTTGGCGGATGCCTACACCCAGCGGGAGGCTGACGGGAGCTACCCGGACAACTCACTCGAGGTGCAGCCAGCTGTCAACTGCCTTGACCGCCCCGAAGACGAGTCGATGCAAGAGATCAGGCGGCGCGCCAACGAGTTCTTGGAGCAATCTCCTGTCTTCGGTATGGCGGCTCAGTGGTGGCCCTATGCCTGCTCCAACTGGCCGGTGCAAGCAGCTGAGCCACTTCCGGACTACACCGCGAGTGGTGCTGCTCCCATCCTGGTCGTGGGTACAACGAGAGACCCTGCCACGCCATACGAGGGCGCGGTCAAGCTGGCCGAGACGCTCGAGTCAGGCGTGTTGCTGTCCCGCGACGGCGATGGTCACACCGCATACGGAGCCGGTAACGACTGCATCGATGATGCGATCAATACCTACCTCGTCGACGGCACCCCACCCGACGACGGCACCCAGTGCTAGCCCCGCTCCGCTCTCGCCGATACGCAAAAGTCCGCCCTGCTTTGTCGGCGGATCGCCGTCGGCTTGGCGTCTCGGCTAGCGTCGAAATCGTGGTCGGCCCCTGACATGAGCAACTTCGAGAGCACCCTCGAGATCGACTGCACAGGCCGAGGTGGTGCCGACGCGCCGGTTCTGGAGCTGCTGGAGCCGAGGTCTGTCCTGCTTGGCCCACGACAAGAGGTCCGTCGGGTGCTGCCACACAAGCTGCGGCGCATGATCGGCGCCTGGTGTTTCGTCGACCATTACGGTCCGGCGACGATCGGGGGTCAGCCTGGTATGCGCGTGGCGCCTCATCCTCATACGGGTTTGCAGACCGTCAGCTGGCTGTTAGAGGAAGAGGTACACCACCGCGACAGTCTGGGCAGTGACACCATGGTGGTGCCGGGGGAGTTGAACCTGATGACTGCCGGGGCTGGCATAGCCCATTCGGAGGACTCACCTCCCGATCACTCCGCCACCCTTCATGGCTTGCAACTGTGGGTCGCGCTGCCCGAGAGCATTCGTCACTCCGCGTCGCGGGACTTCACGCAGTACCAGGATCTGCCGAGCATTCAGCGTGATGGGTTGCGCGCCACGGTGCTGATCGGTGAGCTCGAGGGAGCGACGTCGGCCGCGACCGCCTACACACCGATCGTCGGCGCGGAGCTGGCCGTTGAGGGCGATGTCGTCTTGACACTGCGCCCAGACTTCGAGCACGGCGTCTTGCTGATCGACGGGTCCGCGAGCGTCGAAGGACAGGAGCTCGCCGCCAGCGAGATCGCGTTTGTCGGCAGCGACCGCGACCGGCTGCACCTGTCGACTCAAGGCCCAGCGCGCCTTCTCCTGCTTGGCGGCGAACCTTTCGATGAGCCGATTGTTATGTGGTGGAACTTCATCGGGCGCACCCATGAGGAGATCGTCGAGTACCGAGAGCAGTGGAATGCCGGACGCGACAGGTTTGGAGCTGCGCCTGGGACCCGGCCCACCGACGGCGTCGCGGCAGCTGGCCCTGAGCGATTGTTGGCTCCTCCGATGCCGGCAATGCGTCTTAAGTCCCGCGGCCGCCAACGCTGACTCAGGGGAGAACTGCCGTCGGAGAGCTGCCGTCTGGCCACGATGTGCCCGCTTGGCGGCCAACCGCCGTTCGGGGCTGCGGGGCTTTCAAATTTGGGCAAGCATCGGGGGGTTGATAGCCTCTGCCAGCGGTTCGGCATCATTCGAACTCGCCGCCTTAGCTCAGTCGGCAGAGCGTCTCACTCGTAATGAGAAGGTCGTCGGTTCGATTCCGACAGGCGGCTCCGATGCGTTTTCGCTGGTCAGAAAAGCGTGTCGCCCTGGGCCTCGGTCTTGCGCTTCTTGTGATTCGGCCGCCGTGTCCCCGATCTGTCCCCGCTTTTCCCAACGGGTGTCGCGGCGTCCCACAAGTTGTCGTCGATCAAGTGTCCGTAGAGGTCCATCGTCTTCGCCACCGATGCGTGCCCGAGGATGCGCTGGACGACCTTGGGGTCGGCACCCGCTCCGAGCCAGAGCGAGGCCGCGGTGTGGCGCAAGTCATGCACCCGCAGGGTCGGCTTGCCGATCGA
>JACCZJ010000119.1 GCA_013696065.1 Nocardioidaceae bacterium | reverse complement strand
AAGACGAGGACGAGCACGCGAAGCACCAGGACCACTGCGACGATGAGCAGGATGTAGCCAAACAGTGTGAACAGCGCAAGTGATCCGGTCACGCGCGGTCCGCCCCCGTTGGTCAGCAGCAGTACGGCCATCACTCCTGCAGCAGCACCGAGCACGGACAGGAGCGCCTGATGCAGCAATTCAGTGACGACCATCCGGTCCGCCGGATGGGCGAAGAGGCGAACATTGACCGTGAGTCGGCCGTGTTCAACGGCGTCGGCGACGCGATCGACTCTGCGGGGCAGCCGACGCAGTACAGGCAACAGGGATGCGACCTCGCCTTCGATGGACTGCTTGAGATTGCTCGGCATCAATGCCTCACCCACCCGGGCGCGACCTGATTCACGAGCCCGCGCGAGAAGGTCGAAGTCTGGATCGATGGCAGCCAGCGTGCCCTCCAACGTGGCGAGGCCGCGGAAAACTGCTGCCACCTCGGGCGGTATGCCGAGCCGGTACACGGTGACAAGTCGAAATAGAGCGGAAAAGGCTGCTGCCCCTGTCGCAGAGCCCCCCGAGGCGTAGCGCACGATCAGCGCACCCACCGCCCTCTCCAGGTTTCTCTCATCGATCTCGTCCGGTCGATCGACGAGCTCGAGCAGTGCATCGCATGCGGCCAACGAGTCACCCCGCTCCAGCTCAGCCAACAGCCGGCCAATCGCCGTTCGTGTTGTGCTCCCCAGCCGGCCTACCGATCCCAAGTCCAGCAACCCGATCACGCCGTCGTCCTGAATGAGAACGTTGCCGGGATGCAGGTCGACGTGGAACACACCGTGAATCAGAACCTGGTCAAGCACCGCGTCCAACAGGGTCGTCGCAATCTCCTGTCTTCGCGCCGGCGTCAGCCGGTGGAGCACCGGTTCGGCAGCACCCAACGGTGTCCCCTCTAGGCGCTGCATCACCAGCACTCGTCGTGTGCACAACCTCGTGTACGGAACAGGCACCCGTACGGTGCCAGAAAAGGACGATGCGAGTGCGGTGGCGATGCTCCGCATGTTGTCCCGCTCGATCGTGAAGTCCAACTCCTCGCGGAGCGCCTCGGCGAATCCGGAAGCGAGGTTCCGCAAGCCCAATGACCGACCCCAAGACGTCCGAGACTCGAGCGTACGAGCGAGCCGGAACAAGATGTCGAGGTCACGCTCAACCGTTTCGGCAACCCCGGGGCGTTGCACCTTGACGACGACGTCCTCACCACCGGGCAACCGGGCTGCGTGCACTTGCGCTACGGAGGCCGCCGCAAGAGGGAGGGGATCGATCGCGCCGAACACCTCGTCGACCGGCCGACCCAACTCAGACTGGATCAGCGCCTGCACCGGCTCCCACGGCAGGGGCGACGCCTGGTCCTGCAGCCCGGCCAGCTCGTCGGCGAACTCGGCCGGGACGAGGTCGCGGCGAGTGGAGAGTTGTTGGCCGAGCTTGACGAAGGTCACGCCCCCCTCGTCCAGGGCTCGCCGCAGGGAACGTGCCAGCTCTCGGCGGCTGGCCGACGACTCTAAGCCGCCGTGGCGCTGCCCGCGCAAGAAGCGACCTAGCCCATGGCGCAAGGCGATCCGCAGGACCTGCGCGTAGCGACGGGTTCGAGCCAGCCGGGATCGCCAGCTTCTCCACAGCTCCACCGGACCAGGGAGCGACCCGTCGGGCACGATCACCTCGGCGATCACGAGGCAGACCATGGCGATGACGCTGGCGCCGCAGATCGCCAGCGCCCCGAACAGCAAGGCGGTGCCCAGTGGTACCTCCGACCCGTCGGGCAACATCGCCTCTAGCAACGGCTCGGTGATCAGCAAAGCGAGCACCGCCGCCAAAAGCGTCCGGATTAGTCCCACGCGCACCCCGAGCAGCCGCCTGATGGCGGCACCAAAGGCAAGCACCGTCAAGATGGTGAGGAAGACGAAGACAGTGACTCTCATGACAGTGATACCTCCATCACGTGTCGCTCACAATCAACGAGCGAGCAGCCGCCCCATTCCCACCAGGCTGTGCAGCCGGGGAAGAGGTGCGCCTGGTCAGCCGGCTGCGCCAAGCGGGCTTGTCTCCGGCTCTCGCTCGGGATGCTTGGCCAGCTGGCTGCGCCGGCGCCGGCAGTATCCAACGCCGATCAGTCCGAGACCGAAGCCCGCACAGCAGGTCCACAGCCACCAGCCACGCCCAATTTCCTGCAGGGTCGAATAGAACGGCACCAGCAGGGCGAATGCGACCAGCCATGCGAGCGCGCCGAAGGTCATGGTGCGTACGCCGTTGACGTCGAGCGGCTGAATCCTCGCGGCGACGTATGTTCGCTGGGCCACCTCGGGCGATTCCGTGGCTGCGCCGTCTCCCAGCGGGCCAGGGTCACGCCCTCGACCGTCCACCGTGCTGCCCTCCTCGTCGGCCACGAGGTCAGGGTACGCCGCGCGGCGATGGAAACACCTTTGTCACTTCATCACCCCTAGAGTGGCGACGTGAAAAAGGTTACTGGGGCTTCTCGAGCCACCGAGACCACCCAGGCGGGCGGCCTCGACAAGTACTTCAAGATCTCAGAACGCGGCTCCACAGTGGGTCGCGAGGTGCGTGGCGGACTGGTCACGTTCTTCACGATGGCTTACATCATCGTGCTCAACCCGCTCATCATCGGTTTGGCTGCGGATGCAGACGGTAACTTCCTCGGTGGCGGTAAAGAGCCCAACCTCGCCCTGATTGCCGCGGCCACGGC
Organism: Nocardioidaceae bacterium; assembly: GCA_013696065.1. Classification (GTDB taxonomy): domain Bacteria; phylum Actinomycetota; class Actinomycetes; order Propionibacteriales; family Nocardioidaceae; genus JACCZJ01. The sequence goes on along the minus strand of JACCZJ010000119.1, from coordinate 3,801 downwards.
ACTTGTGGCTGGACTACTCACCATCTTGATGGGGGTTGTGGCCAACTTCCCCCTTGCGCTGGCCACTGGGCTCGGCCTCAACGCCTTCGTCGCTTTTGGGATCGCGTCTCAGATGTCATGGGGCGACGCGATGGGTCTCGTCGTGATCGAGGGCCTGATCATCTTGGTGTTGGTGATGACCGGCTTCCGGCGGGCGATCTTCCAGGCTGTGCCTTCGGCGCTCAAGGTTGCGATCAGCGTCGGTATCGGGCTCTTTATCGCGCTGATCGGGCTGGTCGATGCGGGGTTCGTCCGGCGGACCGGCGTGGGCCCCGTGCCGGTGCAGCTCGGCGAGGGCGGCGTCTTGCGGGGTTGGCCGGTGTTGGTGTTCGCGCTTGGCTTGATGCTGATGGTCGTGTTGTACGCCCGCCGGGTGAAAGCTGCCATCTTGATCTCGATCATCGTCACGACGGTCGTTGCGGTCATCGTCGAAGCCATCGCTGACGTGGGTCCGTTCGTCGGCCCTGATGGTGCCGTCAACCCGACCGGCTGGAACCTCAACGTTCCGGAGTGGAACGACAACGTCGTCGACATCCCCGACTTCTCCCTGCTCGGCGAGTTTTCCCTGTTGGGTGCGTTCGACCGAGTGGGTGTCGTCACGGTATGCCTGTTGGTGTTCACCCTCCTGCTGGCTGACTTCTTCGACACGATGGGCACGATGACCGCCATCGGCGCAGAGGCGGGTCTGCTCGACGAGGAGGGCATGCCGCCCAACACCCAGCGCATCCTGCTGGTCGACTCGGTGGCCGCCGCTGCCGGCGGTGCGGCAGGTGTCTCGAGCAACACGTCATACATCGAAAGCGCTGCTGGCGTAGGCGAAGGTGCTCGAACTGGTCTGGCGAGTGTGGTGACGGGCGTGCTGTTCTTGCTCGCCACAGTCTTGGCGCCGCTGGTGACGATCGTTCCCTACGAGGCTGCGGCACCGGCACTGGTGCTGGTCGGATTCTTGATGATGACGCAGGTGCGGCAGATCGACTGGGACGACCTCGAGGTGGCGATCCCGGCCTTTTTGACGATCGTGCTGATGCCCTTCACCTACTCGATCTCCGTCGGTATCGGTGCGGGTTTCGTCTCCTACGTGATCCTCAAGGTGGCTCGCGGAAGGGCGTCCGCCGTGCATCCGCTGCTCTGGATCGTGGCCGCCCTGTTCGTCGTCTACTTCGCCATCGACCCTATCGGCGGCTGGCTCGGCGTCTGAGCTCCCGGCTCCCCCCTGCACCGACCTGTCCGCACTTGAGACTGCCATGGCGTCCCTAGCTGCGGACAAGTCGGAGGGAGGGGAGGGTGTGCACAGGGAGACTTTTAGTTAGCAAGGCTAATGAGTTAAGCTAACTAAAGTGTCCACTGACGTCTCCCAGATCGCCCGCACTGATGCGGGGCTTGCCAGCACGCTGCGCGTCTCCGTGATGCGGCTTTCTCGCCGCCTTCGCCACGAACGCCCGAGCGGAGACGACCTCACCCTCACCCAGCTCGCAGTGCTGGGCACGTTGTCTCGCTGTGGAGCGTTGACGATCGGTGAGCTCGCCGGCGCCGAAAAGGTGCAACCTCCGTCGATGACGCGCATCGTCACCTGTCTGGTCGACAAGGGACTTCTCCAGCGTCGACCTCATCCGCGAGACAAGCGGCTCGTGGTCGTGTCACTGACCGACGCTGCGCGAGCAGTAGTCACCGAATCGCGCCGGCGCAAGGAGGCCTGGCTCAACCAGCGGCTCAGTGAGCTCAACCCAGCGGAGCGGCAGGTTCTCCGCGATGCCGCACCCCTCCTCGAGCGGCTTTCGCAAGCATGAGCCCCACCTTCCAGGCCTTGTCCGTCCGGAACTTCCGCCTCTACTCTTTGGGCGGCGTGGTCAGCAACACCGGCACCTGGATGCAGCGGGTGGCGCAGGACTGGCTCGTGCTCGAGCTCACCGACTCAGGCAGCGCGCTCGGGATCACCACCGGACTGCAGTTCCTGCCCTTCCTGCTGGTCTCGCCGTTCGCCGGCCTCGTGGCCGACCGCTACTCCAAGCGCCGCATGCTTGCCCTGACTCAGGCGTCTCTTGCCCTGAGCGCCGGCTTGCTCGGATTGTTGGCGGTGACCGGGCTTGTCGAGGTCTGGCACGTCTACGTGCTGGCCCTGCTTTTCGGCATCGGTACGGCGTTCGACGCCCCCGCGAGGCAGTCTTTTGTCATCGAAATGGTGGGTCCAGACAACCTACCGAACGCCGTCGGCCTCAACTCCGCGTCGTTCAACCTGGGCCGGATTGTCGGCCCTGCCGTCGCGGGACTGCTGATTGCAGCGCTCGGCTCGGGAGTGAGTGCCACGGGCTGGGTGATCTTGCTCAACGCGGTCAGCTATGCCGCGGTGCTCGGATCCTTGCGAGCGATGAGGCGTTCTGAGTTGTCGCCCTCTGAGCCGCTGCCGCGAGCCAAGGGGGCGCTCAGAGAGGGAGTGCGCTATGTGCGGGCTCGCCCTGACCTGATCTTCGTCTTCGTCGTGGCCTTCGCCACGGGAACCTTCGGGCTCAACTTCCAGATGACGATGGCGCTGATGGCCACCAGCGAGTTCCACAAGGGCGCGGGAGAATTCGGACTGCTCGGATCATGCATGGCGGTGGGCTCCCTGGCCGGTGCCCTGCTCGCAGCGCGGCGAGGCTATCCGAGGAGATTGGTGCTGGTGCTGTCAGCCCTCACGTTCGCGCTCGCGGAGATCGTGGCGGGCCTCATGCCGACATACTGGCTGTTCGCAGCGTGGCTGCCCGTGGTCGGCGTGACCGCGCTCACCTTGCTCAACTCATTGCAGATGGTCGTGCAGCTGAGCGTCGACGCTGACATCCGGGGACGCATCATGGCGCTTTACATGATGGTATTCATGGGCGGGACGCCCTTCGGTGCGCCGATCGTGGGCTGGATCGGCGAGACCTTCGGAGCACGGTGGACACTCATCGGAGGTGGCCTGGCGACGCTGTTGGCAGTCGTGCTCGCCACCGCCTGGCTGATGCGTGCCCAACACATCGGGTGGCACGACATATCGCTGCACCCGAACACGGAAACGGCCGACCCAGAAATGTCGGAGGGCCGTGACAAAGTCACGGCATGACGAAAAACGCACTCACACCAGAGCGCTATCTCGAGCTGATCGACGCCGACACCGAGCGCCTGATCGCGATGGGAGAGCGCGGTCTGACGGAAAAGGTGCCCTGCTGTCCGGGCTGGGATGTGGCTGAGGTCGTGTGGCACACCGCTGGGGTCTACGAACACAAGGTCCGGGTGATGGCAGACAACGCTTGGCCGGACCCTTGGCCACCGGCAGACTTCGACCAGCGCGAGGAGCTCGCCTTCCTCCGCGAAGCCAAGAACGATCTGTTCGAAGAGCTGTCTCGACACGACGTGGCCGAGGAGACGACGACTTTTGGCACTGACCGGACCATCGGCTTTTGGATCAGGCGGATGGCGCACGAAGTGGCCGTCCATCGATATGACGCCGAGCTGGCTCACGGCGACACCACACCGATCGACCCCGAGCTTTGCATCGACGGGATCGACGAGGTGCTGCGAGTCATGCTGGCCGGACCCTGGTGGGTCGACCGCGTCCAGACCCAACATCCGGTCGACGCACTCGTGGCCGTCGAGAGCGACGGGCATACGTGGGTCTGCGACGTCCGCGAGAAGGAGGTGCTGGTGTCTGCAGTTGACGGAGCGGAGAGGACCGCCGCCGTCTCGGGGGCACCTGAGCAAGTATTCCTCTGGCTCTGGGGCCGAGCGGGTGATGAGGCTGTGACC
>JACCZJ010000066.1 GCA_013696065.1 Nocardioidaceae bacterium | reverse complement strand
CGCCGTCGCCGAACACCAGCTGCCCTACTACCTCGACGAGTTCACCTTCCGGTTCAACCGCCGAAGCGCTCGCAGCCGAGGACTGCTCTTCTACCGCCTTCTCCAACAAGCGGTACACACCGAACCGCACCCCCTGCACGAGCTACTCCAGCCCGAGGACAACCCCTACTTCACTTAAGCGGATACCCAGAACATGTATTCGAGCGTGCTGCCGTGAGCCACCGTCACATAAGGCACGCCCGTACGCCGCGACACCATCGCGGCAACGTAGGACATCGGGACTTCGGAGTTCGCGTGCAGCACGTCGAGCTTCTCGCGCTCAACGATCTGACTGACGCGGTCCACATGATAGGACAAGTACCTTGCGAGGTCGGCGTCCGGAAGATCGCGGAACAGGAGACTGTCGGGCTCCTCAGCCCTGGGATAGGCCACCGGCGTACCGGCGCCACGCAGTGTGTGGCTGCGACAGGATGCTTGCCGAGCCGACTGGGTCGCCGACCCGAAGGACGCCGAGAGGACAATCTTCGTCGGCTCGTGGCTCATAAGGGAGACCGCGTGGCCGCGACTCAGCAGATGTCCGGCCAAGTGTCGTAGATAGATACCGCTGCCAGACGTGTCCAGGCGGTACTGGTGCAGGAGACCGATCCGCAGCGGACTTCCTGAGCGTTGAACGCTCGTCACGTTTGCACTTCGGGACGTTTCCGCACGAGACGCAGCTCGTTGCGGCCGTCGGCCAGCCGAGTCCACGATGCCTCGTCCATCACCGCAGAGATGATCTCCAGCCCACGGCCACCCTCGTGCGAGTCGAGGACTGGGGACGAGGCAGTCCCCCGAAAGGGCGGCCCCTCGTCGAAGATGGTGACGACGAAGTGCGAACGGTGAAGATCGGCGCGGATGCTGACCTGGTGTTCAGCGACCCCGCCGTAGGCGTGTCGGATGACGTTCGAGACCGCTTCGGTCACGGCGAGCTCTATGTCGTCGAGGTCGCGGGCGATGAACTCCCCTGGCTCCGCGCGCTGGCGCACCCAGGCGCGCACCTCGCCCAACAGAGCCAGATCTGCCGAGATGTCGAGCTGGTCGGCACGGTGGAAATCTTGGACGGCCTGGTCGCCCACCCACGATTCGTCGAGCATTCGACCTCCACCCGATTCACGAGCACCCCTGGCGGCACGGGCCCTCGATTGCTGCGCTCGGCGGCGGGCAACTCTGCTCAAAGCGACAATACCCAGACGCCCAGCGTAGCGCATAGCACTTGGATGGTGACTGTCAGCGCTTATCCACCCGTGATGGGTGTTAGCCATACCCCGGGTTACTCCGAGCTGCGGCTGTCAGCATATGTTGACAGCGCGGCGTGCGTCAGCTTATGCTGACGCACATGACCCAACCGGTAGAGCTCACCGAGCGAGCAGCCAGCAACAACCCGGACGTGGGCCTGCGGGCGGTGGCATCACTGCGGGCGCTGTGCGAACACCTCGAAGCTCTCCAAGTCCGCAATGCCCGCGCATCTGGCTTGTCCTGGCAGGAGATCGCGAACCGACTAGGTGTCACCAAGCAAACGGTGCACCGAAAACATGGCCGACGGATGGGGAGGGATTGATGTTCGAACGGTTCACGACGGACGCTCGGGAGGTGGTGGTCGAGGCGCAGGCGCACGCGCGTCGACTCGGTCACGACTATATCGGTTGCGAGCATCTCCTCCTTGCGTTGGCCTCGATCGAGGGCCAAATCGCTACCGTGCTCCATGGCCTCGGGGCAACCCCGGCCGCCCTCGAGGCGGCCGTACAGCAGTTGATCGGCACGCCGGACGCTGCGCTGGATCGTGAGGCGTTGGCCGCCATCGGGATCGACCTCGACGCCGTACGAGAGAAGGTCGAAGCCAACTTCGGCCCTCGCGCCTTGGCACCGACACTCAGACCCCGGCGTCGGTGGTGGGGGCGTCGAGCCGCTTGTGACGCGACACCCCGCTATGGCCATATCCCCTTCACTCCTCGCGCGGCGAAGTGCCTGCAAACCTCACTAGGCGAAGCGGTCGCGCTCGGCCATCGTCACATCGGCATGGAACATATCGCCCTCGCCTTGACCACGATGACCGATGGGATCGCTCCTCAGTTGTTGTTCGCGACCGGTTCGTCTCCAGCACGGTTACGTACGGCGATCCTCAACCGCCACCGACAAGCGAGCTGACCCAGTAGGACTTACTGTCTGCGCTAGGTCTGGCGGAATCGGCGCCTCGGGTCACTTCGCGGCGAGGATCTCGACCGGCCGGATGTCGGGTTCCGCCGCCAGCAGGTCAGACGCCACTTGGCCCAAAGCCTCCGGAATGCGGCCATTCAGGTGCGCCTGGCGGCCTTCCTCGTCGTTGAAGGTGTCAAAGATCCCGTACGTCGAATCGCCGATCTTGAAGGCGTACCAGGTGACGGTGCCGGACTCCTCCTCGGCCAGTGCACGGCCCTGCTCAAGGAACGCAGCAAGCTCGTCCCCCTTGCCGGGCTTGGCTTCCAAGAGTGCGAGCAAACCTCGGTTGACGCTCATATCGCTTCCTTTGCTTTCGGTGATCAGCCACTGTCTCAGGCGTAATTGTCAAGGGCGGCCGTCGGCGCTCCGACAGCTGAGCGTCCTTGACGACCTCTACTGAACCCGGGAGAGTTCACAAAGACAAGCGCACGACCCGACATCGCGATTACGGAAGGGTTCCGACGGCGTACGCGTGGCTGACTCCGACCAGGCCGGCGAGCGCAGCCAAGGAGATGGCGTGCCCACCGGGATCGCGGCGCGCCAGAGCAGGCGCTCCCGAGGCGCCGAGTAGGTATTCCCCAGGTCCGGTCAAGGAGCTCCCGCGGGATCACCGTGTCCCGTTCGCCTTGTGCTACGAAAACAGGTAGCCCAGCGAGTCGGGCTGGTGTGACGGCACGCCCGCGTCAAAAGGCAACGTGCCATAGAGGACCGCTGCTCCGGCAAAGCGGGCCGGATCGGAAAGAATCAACCACCGGCGAATGCGGCTCCGCCGCTGTAGCCCACCAGGACGACCGGCCGATCGGGCCGTGCAGCAGGACGACGAGCGGCGCGTCGGGATCTCTGGAACCGGCCTGGACGACTGTGAGTGCTGGGGATGTCCTTCGGCCCGCCCCTATTCCCGTGCCGCCTCGACCACCTTGCCGGCCGTCGGCACCCCGGACCAGCGGCTGACCTCGGCGTCGAGATCCAGCACGTCGACCGTTGCAGCCGTCTCGTACTCACCCCAGTCAGCGCGCGGCAGCATCCACATCACCTCGAACTCGTTGCCATCGGGGTCTACCCCGTAGACGCTCTTGGTGGCACCGTGGCTGGACTCACCGGTGTAGGCCCCCCGCTCGACCAGGGTCTGGCGCGCCTCGACCAGCTCCTCGATCGTGTCGACCTGCCAGGCGAGATGGTAGAGACCAATGGAGCCGCGGCGCTTCGGGGCGGCGCCCGGGCCCACCCCGAACAGGCCGAGGTCGTGGTGGTTGCCCGAGCGCGGCAACCGCAGGAAGGCGGCGTTGGCGCGAGGTTCGCGCGCCATCACCACCATCCCGAATGCGTCGGTGTAAAAGTGCTCGGCACGATCTAGGTCGGCCACGAAGAGCACGGCGTGGTTGAGACGCACAGCGGAGATCGCCATGTTGCCTCAGACCGCCTGGGTGGGGCCGACAAGCTTCCAAGCGCTCTGCCACGGCCAACCGTTGCTGGCATTGAGGGTGATGTTGAGGAAAGCCATCTCTTCCAGTGATCGGGCCATCCGCAGGCTCCCCGCATCGATCACCCGATACCCAAGCGATGAGGCGAAGTCGGCTACCTTGCTCTTGGCCTCGTCATCATCGCCGGCTATGAATGCGTCGAGTGACTCGCCGTCCTGCGTCGGGGTGGAGTGCCGCCCAGCGACGATCGTGTTGAATGCCTTGACGACGTTTGCGTCCGGCAACCGCTCCTGCAGGCTTTCGGCTGCGGAGACGCCACCTTCGGTGACGAGGCCGGTGAAGGTTTCGTTGAGCGGATTCGTGGCGTCGATGACGATCTTGCCGGACAGGGCGTAGGCCAGCTCGTCGGCAATGGCGGAGGTCGCTGCATGTGGCACGGCGAGCACGATCGCGTCCCCAGCCTGCACGGCCTCGATGTTGGATGCCGCGGCGGTGGCGCCGGACTGCTTTGCGACGGCCTCGGCGTGCTCGGCGCCGGCAGCACTAATCGTGACCTCATGACCTGCTTTGATACTGGCTTGCGCTAGGGCTGCCCCGACGTTGCCCGCCCCGATGATAGCGATTCGCATCCAACTATCCCTTTCTCTGACTCGTCAACTATTGACGTGTCAGTCACAATACGCCGTCCTCTCTGAGCGCGCAACATCTGACGGGTAAGATGTCTCGCTATGACCACGACGACCACGCACGACGCCCTGATCTCGACTTTCGGCCGCCTGGTAGAGGCCTACAACGTCCTCGAACGGCCTTTGGGTCAGATCCTGGAACGGGACTGCGGCATCCCCCACAGTTGGTTCGAGGTGATGCTCCGGCTGCGCCGCTCCGAGGACACTCGGATGACCATGGGCGAGCTTGCTGAGCAGATCACTCTCACCACTGGTGGGGTCACCCGCTTGATCGACCGCATGCAATCCGCGGGGTATGTCGAGAGACGGCCATGCCCGACCGACCGACGCGTGTCGTTTGCCACCCTCACGTCAGCAGGGTTAGCAAAGCTCGAGGCTGCGGCAGAGGTGCATGCGAAGAGTTTGGAAGACGTGTTCGCCGACTTCACCCGCGACGAGCTGGCGACCTTCGATCAGATGCTCGACCGCCTCCGCCGGTCCTCTACCGCTTAGCCCGAGCCTCGTGGGCGACTTGCCGCCAACCTTCGGGCAGCGGAGGTTGCCGCCCGAAGGGGACGCCTGTTGCTTGCTACTTTATGTCATTTGTCCATTACGCGAGGTGCCCCATGCGAAAATAGGCTGGCGAGGGCGCTTGCCTCGGTGGGTTCGTGACGAGTCCCGAACCGCCATTGCGTGTGCCGTCCGGCGTACCAAACGGTGAGGCGACGGGGGACTTGTGGAACAGGCAACCAACACGACTAACGGCGCGGCCGCCGGCCTGGCGACAGGCGCACAGGCTGCGCAGGAGCAACTGCGGCTTGCCGCAGTTCGACGATACGACGTCCTCGACACGCCGCCCGACGATGCCTTCGGGCGGATCACAGCGCTCGCCGCCCGCTTGCTAGACGTCCCGATCGCGATCGTCAGCATCGTCGATGCGGACCGGATTTGGTTCAAGTCACACCATGGCGTTGACGTGGATCAAATCGACCGCGAGCCCGGACTGTGCGCCTCCGCGGTCCTTCAGTATGGGCCCTGGGTCGTGGAGGACGCTTCGGTAGACCCGCGAACGTTAGCCCATCCCCTGGTCGCGGGCGACTTCGGATTGCGCTTCTACGTCGGCATCCCGCTCACCACTCACGACGGCTACAACTTGGGCACGCTTTGTGT
>JACCZJ010000026.1 GCA_013696065.1 Nocardioidaceae bacterium | reverse complement strand
GGGTCAAGAACTTTCCGGACCCGACACGGGAGTGAATCGTGGCGAAGATAAAGGTGCAGAACCCGGTCGTCGAGCTCGACGGCGACGAGATGACTCGGATCATCTGGCAGTTCATCAAGGAACGCTTGATCCACCCTTATCTCGATGTCGACCTCTTGTACTACGACCTCAGCATCCAGAGTCGCGACGCCACCGAGGACCAGGTCACCGTCGACGCGGCTAACGCCATCAAGGAGCACGGTGTCGGCGTCAAGTGCGCCACGATCACGCCGGATGAGGCGCGCGTCGGAGAGTTCGACTTGAAGAAGATGTGGCTGTCTCCCAACGGCACAATCCGCAATATTCTTGGCGGAGTGGTTTTCCGCGAGCCGATCATCATCAGCAACATCCCGCGCCTGGTGCCTGGTTGGACCAAACCGATCATCATCGGTCGTCACGCTCACGGCGACCAGTACAAGGCCACCAACTTCAAGGTCCCCGGCGCCGGCACCGTGACCTTGACCTACACGCCAACGGACGGCTCAGAGCCCATCGAGATGGAGGTCGTCCAGATGCATCCGGACGGCGGTGTCGTCATGGGTATGTACAACTTCAACAAGTCAATTGAGGACTTCGCCAAGGCCTCGTTCTCCTACGGTCTCCAGCGCGGGTATCCCGTCTATCTGTCGACGAAGAACACCATCCTCAAGGCGTACGACGGAGCCTTCAAGGACATCTTCCAGAGCGTCTTCGAAGAACAGTTCAAGGCCGACTTCGAGGCTGCCGGCTTGACCTACGAGCACCCCTCATCGACGACATGGTGGCGGCCGCGATGAAGTGGGAGGGCGGTTACGTGTGGGCGTGCAAGAACTACGACGGCGATGTGCAATCCGACACCGTCGCCCAGGGCTTCGGTTCGCTCGGTTTGATGACGTCGGTGCTGATGACCCCTGATGGTCAGACCGTCGAGGCCGAAGCGGCGCATGGCACAGTGACACGGCATTACCGCCAGCATCAACAGGGCAAGCCGACCTCGACCAACCCGATTGCCTCGATCTTCGCCTGGACCGGAGGTCTCAAGCACCGCGGCAAGCTCGATAGCGCGGGGGAGGTCACGAGCTTCGCGGAGGCCCTGGAACAGGTCTGTGTGGAGACCGTCGAGGAAGGCAAGATGACGAAGGACCTGGCCGGCCTCGTCGGACCCGACCAGAGCTGGCTCACGACCGAGGAGTTCCTGGGCGCTCTCGACGAGAACCTGCAGAAAAAGATGGCCTGACCTGCGGGGAACGGTGATTGGCTCGCCCCTAGGGTTATACCTCCAGGCGTAGTTTCAATATTCTCCTGGATTGCGCGCATGGGCGCTCTAGGGGATCTCAACGATGCCGGAGTGCGAGCAGCGGCTCGCCGTTGATCCGATATCTGCTCGACAACAGTGTCTTGCAGCGGCTTGGGCGCTCGCCTCCCATCCTTGTCACCGTCCAAGAGCTTGCGGCGTCCGGTGGGCGTCTTTGCTCCTCTCCGATTTCGGTGTTGGAGGCAGGTTCAGCGCGAGGGCCTCTACTGACCACGCACAAATCCTCCGACGGCTCACGGAGGACTCGGAGATGCTGCCTCTCACCGCGGAGGTAGGCACAGTGGCGACCGCGCTGCAGAGTGCTTTGTGGTCGCAGGGACTTGGCCGCTCTGCCGGCGTGATGGATTTGCTGCATGCCGCCGGGGCGATCACTCAGGGACGCAGTCGTTGTCCACTATGACGCAGACTTCGATGCGATCGCGCGAGCGAATGCTCAACTCCAGACTCGCTGGGTCGTGGCCAGGGGCAGCGTGGACTGATCCGGTGCCATGCCCTTCAGCCGAGGCGCCGGGCACCCTCGGCAGCTTCGACGGCGAACACGTGCGGCGTCTCGAAGCCGCTCCGCTCGAAGGCTGCCATGACACGTTTCTCCACAGCTTCGGCGTCCCCCTCGCGGACGAGGGCGAGGGCGCTCCCGCCGAACCCACCACCGGTCATCCGGGCCCCCAGTGCTCCAGCGGCGACCGCTTCGTCAACGGTCACGTCCAGCTCGGCGCACGACACCTCGAAGTCGTCGCGCAACGACTCATGTGACGAGGTGAGGAAGGCGCCGATGTCGGCCGGACGGCCAGCTCGCAGTATGTCGGCAACATCCACGACCCGCTGAATCTCGCTGACCACATGATGGGCGCGTCGCCGCAACACGGGATCGGACAGCGACGACACCTGTTCGGGGGTGGCGTCTCGCAGGGACGCGACCTGCAGTGCTTCGGCGGCTGCCTCACAAGAGCGCCTCCGGTCGGCATACTCTCCGTCGACGAGTTCGTGCTTGGCTCTCGTGTCTACGACCAGCAGAATCAGGCCATGGTCGCTGAGTTTGAACGGAATGTGCTGGATCTCGAGCGACCTGGTGTCGAGCCAGACCAGGTGGTCAGCCTTGCCGTGCATCGACGTCATCTGGTCCATGACTCCGCACGGCATCCCGACGTAGTCGTTCTCGGCTCGTTGACCCATGACGGCGAGGTCGCTGGGACCGAAGCCACACGTGGCGAGATCATTCATGGCGGCCAACACAGCGCATTCCAGCGCTGCTGACGAGGACAGGCCCGCCCCCACTGGGACGTCACTCTCGACGTCGATCCTCAGACCGCGTCCCATCGTCTCCTCCCACCGCTTGGCGCGCTGCGGCTCTTCGGCGGCTCGGGACTCGAGAGCCCACATGGCTCCCGCGACATAGGAGGCCCAACCCTCGACGTCGCCGGGTTCGGTGTGTACGGCGAATCTGGCGGGCTCGTCGATTCCTGCCGAGCGCACCTCTACCAGCTCGTCATCGCGTGAGGTGAGCGTGACCTTGGTGGTGAACGGCAAGGCGCACGGCAACACCACTCCATCGTTGTAGTCGACATGCTCGCCAATCAGATTGATGCGGCCCGGGGCCGCCCAGCGCACTCTCACGCTTCACCCTTGTCCTCAGTCGCACGATCCCACTCGGGCTTGAGCAGGTCGAAGCGGATCAAGTCGACCACCGAGCCGTCATTGAGGTCATAGCACTGCCGATCCCGCCCGGTCTCGGTGAAGCCGCAGGCCCGAGCGACGGCCTGCGATCCGGAGTTTCCCTCTCCCGCCCCAAGACTTAGTCGGTGGAGACCGTATCCGCCTTCGTCCTCGCTGGTGAAGGCTGGCCCGAGCGCCAGCCGGATGGCCTGAGTGAGCAGCCCTCGCCTTCGTGCATCCGGATGAGTGCGGTAGCCGATCTCCGCTGACCTATAGTCGAGACTTCGGAAGCCAAACATACTGAGGCTGCCCAGATAACGGTCGGACTCAGGATCGGCGATGGTCCAGGTGACGGACGAGCCGGTCGACGGTCCCACGGACCGCTCAGCAAGCGCGCGCCGGTAAGCCTTAGGCGTGCGTGGAATCGGACTGGTTGCGAGCCAGTGCATCGACTCGGGATCGGTCGCCGTCTCGATGAATCGTTGCTCGTCGGAGGAGGCCATCTCTCGCAGGAGGACGTCGTGGCCTGCGAGTCGGGGAGTTTCGAGCCACCGAGTCTTCGGCTCACGTGAGTCGTCTCGGTGGAGCATCGCAAACCATCCGTCGAGCAGTCGGCCACGGTGGTCGAGCCATGCGGTGAGTGTGCCACCAAAGGCGAACCCGGTTCGCCACGCCACCCGTCGGGACACCTCGTTGCCGATGTTTGCCATCCAGATGACGTTCTCGAATCCGCACTCGGCAAAGCCGTAGTCGAGCAGCAGGTTTGTCGCCGTCGTCATGACCCCTCGCCCACGGATGTCTGGGTGCGCGCCAAAAGCGATCTCTGCCCTTCTTCCGCCTTCGTCGCGCAGCGAGATCGATCCGCTGAAGCGGCGCTGCCCGTCGGGATGCGTCGACTCGATGGCGAACAGCCGTTCCTTGCCTGACGTCCACGCTGTGGGGATTTGCTTGGTCACCCAGTCGCCGCCGTTCTCGGCGTCATATCCAAGGGGAACCGTGGTGAACTCGACCGACAAGGGGTCGTTGCACTGCGCGACGATGCCACCGATGTCACTCGGGCGATGCGCGCGCAGGACGACGTCGCCCTGGGTCAGGGTGGGCACGTCCTCGGGGAACCTCATCGCTATACCCTGCCGTTCCGGCAGCCGGCTCTCAACCCGGTTCTCAGCCGTTACGCTTGCACCATGGATGGCAACACTTCGCTGGGCGATTCCCTCGCGTGCGACCCAGACGACCCCCTTGGCAGTGTGGACGATCCCCTCAGACCCGAGTGCCGTTGCACCGAGCCTCACCTGCGTGAGGCTTTGCGGTGAGCGGCACGTTCAGAGACATCGCACTCGTCGCCGCCTTTATCGTCGTGGGCAGCCTCTTCGTGTTGGCCGAGATGGCGCTTATTTCGCTGCGCGACAGCCAAGCCAAAGCCCTCGCGGACAAGGGCCGCCGGGGTGCGGCCGTGGCGGCGTTGCACCACGACCCCAATCGGTTCCTCGCCGCTGTGCAGGTAGGCGTGACCCTGTCGGGCTTCCTTTCGGCTGCGTTCGGGGGTGCCAGATTGAGTGGCAGTCTCGCCCCTGTCTTCGACGACTGGGGGATGACGCCGGCCTGGGCCAATACGGCTGCTCTCGTCCTCATCACGCTCATCATTTCTTATGCGTCTCTGGTCGTCGGCGAGCTGGTGCCCAAGCGGCTTGGGCTGCAAAGAGCCGAGTCGATATCGCTGATGGTGGCACCCACGGTGGACCGGATCGCGAAGCTCGCCCGTCCGGTGATCTGGATCCTGTCAGCTTCGACCAACGTGGTGGTGCGGTTGCTGGGAGGCGATCCGAAGGCGCAGCGCGAGCAGATCAGTGACGCGGAGATCCGGGATCTCGTGTCTGGCTCGGAGACGTTGGGGGCTGAGGAGCGTCAAATCGTGCAGGACGTCTTCGAAGCCGGTGAGCGACAGATCCGTGAAGTAATGATCCCGCGAACCGAGGTCGACTTCATTGATGTGCGGACACCCGCCCGCAAGGCGGCGCAGTTCGCGTTGGAACGGCCGCATTCGCGTTATCCGGTGATCGGTGAGTCGTCTGACGACGTGGTCGGTTTCGTGCATGTGCGCGATCTCTTCGACCCTGGCCTCGCTGGGCGGTCAGTGCGGGTGCAGGAGATAACCCGCGACGTGCTGATGCTGCCTTCGACACGACCGATCCTTTCGGCTCTCAGCGACATGCGCCGCGAGGGGTCCCATCTGGCCATCGTCGTCGACGAGTACGGCGGAACGGCGGGCATCATTTCGCTGGAGGACCTCGTCGAGGAACTCATCGGCGACATTCGCGACGAATATGACGTGGTCGAGCAGGAAACAACCCGCTCCCTGACAGGGGAGCTGGAGCTCGACGGTTTGCTCAATCTGGATGATTTCGAGGACGAGACAGGTCTGACCCTGCCTGACGGACCTTACGAAACGGTGGCTGGCTACATCGTGCAACAACTCGGCCATGTGCCCGCGCCAGGAGAACAAGCAGCGATTGACGGACACACGCTGACCGTGTTGGAGCTCGACGGACGCCGCATCTCCCGGGTCAAGGTCGAAGCAACAACGGGGGCCGGTTCGGCACCCGCCGGCGCAGCTCCCGCCGGCGCAGCTCCCCCCGACGCTGCTCCCCCCGACGCTGCTCCCCACCCTGCGGCTGCAGCCCTCCATGGTGCTACCGCTTTGCCTGCGGACGCCGCCCACCTGAGGGGCGTTCTCGACGAACGGCTACCGCCAGGACAGACGAAGACCTGATCGACTGATCCCCGTTCAGGAGGCGCGGGGTACGACGGTGATGGGTTCGGCCGCGGTGTCGGGAGGCGTGGTGAGATAGACCCAGCGGCTTTGGAGTCGCTCCCCGGTGGGGGGTTTGTATCGTCGGCCGTCTGGCGGTGGGGGCAGAGGCTGATCAGGTTGTCGGTGCCGGTTCTGCCGCCGTCTTTCCAGTGCACGATGTGATGGACTTCGAGCCAGTTGGGGCGCTGCAGCCGGGGTATCGACAGTGTCGGTCGCGGTCTTGGCAGAGTCGGCGGGTCCGGTCGGGGACGATGCGCATGCTGCGGCCGACGTGGATGGGTTTGCCGTCCGTTTCCCACAGTGGCGTGATGTGACCGTCGCAGAGCAGCTTGTTCATGATCGAGGCCGGGAGGGCTGGTCCGGCGTTGACCCAGTGGCCCTGGGTGTCGAGGTGGGCTTAGATCCGCCCGGATCAGTGCCCCGACATGCGCCGGGGCGTCCAGACGCAGGGTGAACCTAGTGCCGTCGTAACTCATCTGCAGCCACCCCGGTTTCGCTGCCTGCACCTGCGGGTCTACCGCGCCGTCCGTGGCGTTGCCGTTGTCGGCAGCGGCGCTTCGGCGCCGTTGTGGGCGCGGGCGTGAGCCTGTTCGAACGACAGTGTCCCGGCCGCGAGTGTCTAGATCGTGGCGGGCGGTTCGGACGCCCGGCGGGCCACGTCGGTGATATGGCGGGCCCGTTCCGGTGACAGGCCTGCACGCAGCGTCAGCCAGTGCTCGATCGATCGGATCCCGTGGCCCTTCCAC
Source organism: Nocardioidaceae bacterium (assembly GCA_013696065.1). Taxonomy (GTDB): domain Bacteria; phylum Actinomycetota; class Actinomycetes; order Propionibacteriales; family Nocardioidaceae; genus JACCZJ01. The sequence continues at coordinate 281 of JACCZJ010000026.1, read as the reverse complement.
AGCCCGGACCCCAGCAACTCAGCGGTGCAGGAGACGAGTTCGCGTGGGCGACGTTCAGCACGCCACAGGCGTCAGCGACCTGGGGCTCCAGGTCCGCCGACCGTTGCTCCCGCTCATCCACCATGCCATCTATCGTGCACCTGTTCGAATAAGGGACAAGAGATTCTTGTAACCCTGTGGAGATGACTGAGGCGATGGGACCGGCTCAGCGGGCCCGGCGTCGCTGTCCGACGTACACCAGCCCCCAGATGCGGCCGTCTGGTTGCTTGATGATCTTGTGT
>JACCZJ010000453.1 GCA_013696065.1 Nocardioidaceae bacterium | reverse complement strand
ACACGTGAGGATCGCCAGCCATGACCGAGTCCACCGCCTCTGAGCGGCAGGCAGACGTCATCATCGTCGGAGCCGGCCCGGCCGGGTCGACAGCGGCCGCCTACCTCGCGCAAGCCGGCGTGGACGTGGTGCTGCTGGAGAAGACCGCCTTCCCCCGCGAAAAGGTCTGTGGCGACGGGCTGACCCCACGAGCCGTGCGGCAGCTGATCCGGATGGGCATCGACGTCGACGAGCCCGGCTGGGTGAAGAATCAGGGGCTCCGCATTGTCGGGGGCGGTCATCGCCTTGAGCTGAGGTGGCCGGACCTCGCTGACTATCCCGACTACGGACTCGTTCGCACTCGCCTCGACTTCGACGACATCCTCGCGCGCACCGCACAAAAGTTGGGCGCGAGGCTCTTCGAGAGCACCGCCGTCACCGGCCCCATTCTCGATGACCAGACCAGCCGCATCGTCGGGGTCACCGCCAAGCCCGTTGATGACCATGGGCGCAAGGCTGGCGACGAGACGTCATACAAGGCGCCGATCATCATCGCGGCTGACGGCAACTCGACGAGACTGAGTCTCGCGATGGGCTTGCAAAAGCGCGACAACCGCCCCATGGGTGTCGCGGTGCGCACCTACTACACCAGCCCCCGCCATGACGATGACTGGCTCGAATCGTGGCTCGAGCTCTGGGATGGTGAGCCTGGCCAGGGAGACCTGCTCCCGGGTTACGGTTGGATGTTCGGGGTGGGGGACGGCACCGTCAACGTCGGGCTCGGCATCCTCAACACCTCCCGCGCCTTCCAGCACATCGACTACAAGGACCTGCTCAAGAAGTGGCTCGACCATACGCCCGAGGCCTGGGGTTTCCGGGACCACAACATGACGCAACCGGTCCGGGGCGCCGCTCTCCCGATGGGCTTCAACCGCAAACCGCACTACGCCCATGGCATGCTGCTCGTCGGTGACGCTGGAGGCATGGTCAACCCCTTCAACGGCGAGGGCATCGCTTACGCGATGGAGTCTGGCGAGATGGCGGCCGAATGCATCATCCAAGCCCGCAGTCGCACGTCGGCGGGAGGTCACGAGCGCGCTCTCCACGGCTATGCCAGCGCGCTCGACTCACGCTACGGCGGCTACTACACCCTCGGTCGCTACTTTGTGAAGGCCATCGGCAACCCGCACGTCATGCAACTTGCCACCAAGTACGGCCTGCCCAGGCCTACGCTGATGCGCTTCACTCTCAAGCTGCTCGCCAATCTGACCGATGCGCGACGAGGCGATGTGATGGACCATCTGATCAACGGCTTGTCCAAGCTCGCACCGGCAGCATGACGTGGCAAGCGGAGGTCTTAGGATGTTGCAGCCCGACCACGCGCGCTCCATCGTTCAACGCATTCGACCGCACCGAGGGGACACGATCTCATGAGTGAGTACTTCCCGATTCTGGCGCTCGGCGTCCTCGCCACGTTGTTCGCGGTGGGATCAGTTGCGGCCAGCTCACAACTCGGCCCCAAACGGTACAACCGCGCGAAGCTCGACTCCTACGAGTGCGGCATCCAGCCGACACCTCAGCCGGTGGGCGGGGGCAAGTTCCCCGTGAAGTACTACATCACCGCCATGCTCTTCATCGTCTTCGATATCGAGATCATCTTCCTCTTCCCGTGGGCGGTGTACTTCGACGAGATGAAGATGTTCGGCCTGATCGAAATGGTGGTGTTCATCGGCACAGTGTTCGTGGCCTACGCCTACGTATGGCGACGAGGTGGTCTCGAATGGGACTGATCTCGACTCCACACATGCCCACCACGCAACTTTGGCCGAGCGAGACAATCAGAGGCGAGACCCGATGGGGATAGAAGAAAAGCTGCCTTCCGGTGTGCTCTTGTCGAGCGTCGAGGGGCTCGCCGGATACTTCCGCAAAGCATCGCTGTGGCCAGCCACCTTCGGCCTGGCTTGCTGCGCCATCGAGATGATGACCTCGGGTGGTCCGCGCTACGACATGGCTCGCTTCGGTATGGAGGTCTTCCGAGCCTCGCCGCGCCAGGCCGACCTGATGATCGTCGCCGGTCGAGTGAGTCAGAAGATGGCGCCCGTGCTGCGACAGATCTATGACCAGATGCCCAACCCCAAATGGGTTCTGGCCATGGGTGTCTGCGCGAGCAGCGGCGGCATGTTCAACAACTATGCGATCGTCCAAGGTGTCGACCACGTCGTACCCGTCGACATGTACCTTCCCGGCTGCCCGCCGCGCCCTGAGATGCTGATAGACGCGATCCTCAAGCTGCACAACGACATTCAGCACTCCAAACTCGGCGCCGACCGGGCCGACGAGATCGAGGACAGGGAGCGCGCTGCCCTGGTCAGCGCGCCGACCTCGGACATGACTGGTCTGCTGCGATGAGCGAGGACAAGAACCTGCGGACCGGTGGCATCGCGGGAGAAGGTCCGCACGCACCTGTGGACACGGAGGCTCAAAAGGAGCTCAAAGACCCGTCGTCGTCCAGCACCTCACCGGGCG
>JACCZJ010000484.1 GCA_013696065.1 Nocardioidaceae bacterium | reverse complement strand
GCGCACGCCCGGCAGATCGATGACTGCCTCAAGGTGTTGACGGGTCTGCCGCGCGCTGATCGGTGGACCGAGGTCAAGGCTGTCCTGTTCAGCTCTATCCTGGCCGTCTCTCGCCGGTGCCACGCGTTCACGGTCGTTGACTGCGGGTTCAACTTGGAGTTTGACGAGGAGATCTCCTACGACACAGCTGCGCCCCGTCGCAATGGCGCCACGGTGGAGGCATTGGAACTGGCTGATCTGATCGTCGTCGTCGGCGCTGCGGACCCGGTCGGTCTGGGCCGGCTGATCCGAGGTGTCAGCGACGTCTTGACCGCCGTGCCGAGCGCTTCGCCATACCTCGTCGTCAACCGCTATCGAGGCGGACTCGGCTGGTCGCCGCGGGAGGTGTCACAGATGGTGGTCCGCGCCACCGGAATCGAGGCGGTGCGCTTGTTGCCGGATGACCCGACCGCCTGCGACCGCGCCGTCGTGCATGGTCGGACGTTGACTGAATGCGCGCCTGAGGCCAAGCTGACGCGCGCGCTTGCCGAGATGGCAGCGGAGATCGTAGGTGTGCCCGCCGGACGCGGCGTGCGACGACTTCGGCTGAAGCGGACCTAACCCCATGTCATACGTCGCTTCGACTCCCGTCGTGCCCGCTCCGCCATACCGTCGCGTTGTGCGCTCATCGCTTGCTACCGTAAGGCCCCAGGCTGCATCGTTCGGGAGGTGTCATGCAAGCCATCTGGAAGGGCACGATCTCCTTCGGCATGGTCACGATCCCGGTCAAGGTCTACAGCGCCACCCAAGAGCGAGACATCTCTTTTCGTCAGGTGCATGAAGCCGATGGCGGCCGCATCCGGTACAAGCGTGTGTGCGAGGTCGACGGGGAAGAGGTGCCCTACTCAGACATCGGCAAGGGGTACGAGCTGCCGGACGGACGGATGGTCGTCCTCACCGACGACGATTTCGCGAGCCTCCCACTGCCCTCAGCCAAGTCGATCGAAGTGTTGGAGTTCGTCCCGGCAGAACAGATCGACCCAATCTACTTCGCCAAGGCCTACTATCTGGCCGCTGACGGGGTGGGCTCGAAACCCTATGTCCTGCTGCGGGACGCGTTGACCAAGACGGGGCAATGTGCGCTCGTCAAGGTGGCTATCCGGACCCGGGAAAGCCTGGCTCTACTCCGCGAACGCGAGGGGGCGCTGGTGCTGCAGACGATGATGTGGCCCAACGAGGTGCGCGAGAGCGACTTCGCCGTGCCCGACAGTTCCATCGAGATTCGCAAGCAGGAGGGTGCGATGGCCGAGTCCTACATCGCAACCCTGACCGCAGAGTTCGACCCCGAGCGCTATCACAACGACTACCGCGAGGCGCTCGAGCAACTGGTCGAAGCGAAATCCTCAGGCTTGCCGATGCCCGAAAGCGACGACATGGACACTGGCGAAACGGCTGAGGTGGTCGACCTGGTCGCCGCGTTGCGGGCCAGCGTCGAAGCTGCCAAGAAGCGCAGAGAAGCCGGCGGCACCACAGCTGAGGCTGGCTCCGATGCGAAGGCGGCAGCCCAGGCCAGCGCCAAGACGAGCGCATCCGCGTCCAAGGCCGCGGCAAGCTCAGCTTCGAGGCCGGCAGCCAAAACGGCCGCCAAGAAGACCGCGGCAAAGAAGGCGACCAAGTCCGTCGCCAAGAAGCGGGTCGCCAAGAAGTCGGCCTGAGCTCGCCCGGCGCGGTCGGAACCGTCCGCCGGGCTTCGCCAGCACCGTTTCGCGTGGCAAGATCGCCCGCATGGATGCCTTCTCGACCGTCCCTGCGCCCGTTAACGAGCCCAATCTCGACTACGCCCCGAGCAGCCGCGAACGCGACGAGCTCGAGGTGCGCCTCGTCGAGCTGCAGAAGGAGCCGGTTGATCTGTTGGTCACGATCGGTGGCGAGCACCGCTGGGGCGCTGGAGAGGCGTTCGACGTCGTACAACCGCACAACCACCAGCAGGTGCTCGGGGTCACCCGCGGTGCAACGGGAACTGATGCTGAGGCGGCGATCCAGGCAGCGGCCGACGCTGCGCCGGGGTGGCGAGCGATGTCGTTCGAAGACCGGGCCGCGATCATCTTAAAGGCCGCTGAGCTGTTGGCCGGTCCCTGGCGGCAGACGCTCAACGCGGCCACCATGCTCGGCCAGTCGAAGACCGCCTGGCAGGCAGAGATCGACTCGGCTTGTGAGCTGGTCGACTTCTGGCGCTTCAACGTCCACTACGCAAAGCAGATCCTCAGCGAGCAGCCGATGGCCAACGCCAAAGGAGTCTGGAACCGCACCGATCACCGCCCCCTCGAAGGTTTCGTCTACGCCATCACGCCCTTCAACTTCACGGCGATCGCTGGCAACCTTCCGACCGCACCGGCCCTCATGGGCAACACCGTGTTGTGGAAGCCGTCGGTGACCCAACAGTTCTCGGCACACTTCCTGATGCTGTTGTTGGAGGAGGCGGGGATGCCTCCGGGCGTGATCAACATGCTGCCCGGACACGGAGCCGCCATCTCCGACGTGGCGCTGTCTCACCCCGACCTCGCCGGCATCCACTTCACGGGGTCTACGGCCACCTTCCGCCATCTCTGGCAGACCGTCGGGGAGAACATCAGCGGCTATCGCAGCTACCCCCGCATCGTCGGTGAAACGGGAGGCAAGGACTTCATCATCGCCCACCCGTCGGCCGACCCAGACGTGGTGCGGACGGCGATGACCCGCGGCGCTTTCGAGTATCAAGGTCAGAAGTGCTCGGCGGCCTCACGCGCCTACATCGCACGCTCGGTGTGGGACAAGATGGGGGACGACTTCATCGCCGAGGTCGACTCGTTGGCGGTGGGAGATGTCACCGACCTCTCGAACTTCATGGGCGCAGTGATCGACCGACGGGCATTCGACAAGCACAAGACCGCCATCGAGCAGGCACACAAGTCCGAGACGCTCGACGTGATCGCCGGGGGCAAGGTCGACGACTCGGTGGGGTACTTCGTGCATCCGACGGTAGTCCAGGCCGACGACCCGACCGATGTCATGTTCGACACGGAGTACTTCGGCCCGATTCTCGCCGTGCACGTGTATGACGACAGCGACTTCGAGGCGGCCGTCCACCAGATGGAGGCCTTCTCTCAGTACGCACTGACCGGGTGCATCATCGCGCAGGACCGCAAAGCGATCGCCTGGTCGATGGAGGCCCTGCGTTTCGCGGCGGGCAACTT
>JACCZJ010000468.1 GCA_013696065.1 Nocardioidaceae bacterium | reverse complement strand
ATCGAGGCCGTCAGCGCAGTCCAGCCCTCCCAGTCCTCTTCGTTGAGCGGGTCCTCGATCGACACGATCGGGTACGCCGACGCCAGCTCGGCATAGTAGTCAGCCATCTCGCTCGACGACTTGGCCGTGCCCTCGAAGGTGTAGCTGCCGGACTTGTCGTCGTGGAACTCAGACGCCGCGACATCGAGGGCGAAGACGATGTCCGACCCGAGCTTGAGGCCCGTCTGCTCGACTGCGACGGATATCAAGTCGAGAGCTTCGCGGTTGGACCCGACGTTGGGAGCGAATCCGCCCTCGTCGCCGAGCCCAGTCGCGAGACCGCGGTCCTTGAGCACGGCTTTGAGCGCGTGATAGACAGACACGCCCTGCTCGAGCGCCTCACGGAAGGTCGCGGCCCCGATCGGCGCGATCATGAACTCCTGGATATCGACATTGGTGTCTGCATGCGCGCCACCGTTGAGGATGTTCAGCATCGGAACTGGCAACAGATGCGCGTTGGGCCCACCGATGTAGCGGTACAACGGCAACCCAGCGGACTCGGCTGCGGCCTTGGCCACAGCCAGAGAGACTCCCAAGATTGCGTTGGCTCCGAGCTTCGCCTTGTTGGCTGTGCCATCGAGGTCGAGCAGGATCTGGTCGATATTGCGCTGTTCGCTGGCGAGCTCTCCGGTGAGCGCCTCGGCAATCGAGCTATTGACGGCGTCGACTGCTTTGCCGACCCCCTTGCCGCCATACCAAGAACCGCCGTCGCGGAGCTCGACTGCCTCGAACTGGCCGGTGGACGCCCCCGAGGGGACGGCCGCCCGAGCGAAGGTGCCGTCGTTGAGGACGACCTCGACTTCGATCGTGGGGTTGCCGCGTGAGTCCAAGATCTCGCGCGCGCCGATTACGGCTATCTGTGCCACAAGGATGTCCTTTTTCGCTGCTGATGAGGTGGGTGACAGCCTAACGGTGCCCTGTCGACCCCCGCGGATGCCACGCTGTCCCTGGCCAGCGCCGCCGGTCAGCCGGTGAGGCCAGCGCTCAGCTGGTCCGACCCTGGTTGATCTCGCGCCTCACTCGCTCGCGAAGCGCCAACTCTGGATCCAAGCCTGCCAGGTGCGCCCGGGCCACCAGGGCGAGGAGCGCATCTCCCAGCGACGCCTGCGACAGCTCTGGGGGATCGCCTTCTGCGGGAGCGCGCCCCGCGTCCGCTTTAGCCGACCGGGCAACCACCTTGCTGGCCAGGCTCAGTGCGGGCAAGCCCGGAGGTATGCCGTCGAACGGTGAGGTCCGAGACTTTTCGGCTGCTTTGATCGTCTCCCAGTTGGCCTCGACGTCGCCGACGCCGCTCACCTCGACATCGGCGAAAACGTGTGGGTGCCGCCGTATCAGTTTTTCCACGATCTCGGCGGCGATGTCATCGATGTCGAACGGCTCGTTGCTGTCCTCGCTCGCGATCGTGGCGTGGAACATAACTTGCAGGAGTAGATCTCCCAGCTCCTCGCGCAGGTGGTCGCGGTCGCCGGTCTCGACGGCCTCGATGGTCTCGTAGGTCTCCTCGACGAGGTAGCGAACCAACGACTCATGGGTCTGCTCCTGGTCCCACGGGCAGTCTCGCCTGAGGCGGTCCATCACCTCGCGCAGGTCGAGGAGTCGGGCCCCAGGGGGGTCAAACGAGCCGATCATCACCTCGATCTCGGGGGCCAGCAGCAGGCAGGACTCCAGGGCGACTCTGCCGGCGACGAGTGCAGCTTCTGACGCGACAGCTCGACCGACCACGCCGTCAGCGAGTGCGCGCGTGAGCTCTTCGTCACCGTCGTCGGCGGCCAGCCAAACAACGTCTTGTTCCTGAGCACGGCCGAGCAGGTCACCGGCCCTGGCGTCGGGCAAGGCTTCGACCTGAATTCCGTCGGCGGTGAGAGCGGCGGCAAGACCGGTCGTCGCGTCGTACGTCGCAACGACGGACGCCTCGTGGACGACCCGCCACGCGGCAGCCGTCAGAAGGCCCGCGGGAAGCCGCGGACTGGTGAGGATGACCGTGAGCCGACCCATGGCGGCAAGCGCGGCGAGCC
>JACCZJ010000456.1 GCA_013696065.1 Nocardioidaceae bacterium | reverse complement strand
GGTCAACGACGTGGGACCGATCACTCCTGGCGTGTCGCAACTCTAAACTACAGACTTAGGTTGAGAGTTCTCCGGTAGTGCCGAGCCACTCTCGCCGCTCCTGGCCCGGGTAGAAACCGCCTAGTCGCGTGCGGGTCCCTGGTCGGCGTCGAAATCCTCAGGCGTTATCTGGTCGAGGAACTCGCGGAACCTCTCCACTTCTTCTTCCTGGTCGTCGGGGACGGCCAGGCCCGCCTCGTCGAGCACTTGGTCACTGCAGACGATGCGGCTACCGGTGCGCAGCGCCAACGCGATCGAGTCGGACGGACGGGCACTGATCTCGATGCCCTCTCCCAGCACGAGATTCGCGTAGAAGACGCCGTCTTTGACTTCGGTGATCTGCACCTCAGTGAGCTCGTGGCCGGTCGCCTGCAGCAGATCCTTGAGCAGGTCATGCGTGAGCGGCCTCGGCGGAACCACACCCTGCTGGGCGAAGGCGATCGCGGTTGCTTCGACGGCGCCCACCCAAATCGGTAGGTAACGCTCCCCCGCAGACTCCCGCAGCAGCACGATGGGTTGGTTGGACGGCATCTCGACTCGGACTCCCACAACGTCAACCTCGCGCACGCTTCCACCCTACCCCCCGATCAGCCCTCTGGGGGGTGCTCAGTCAACCTGACGCACAGCAGTTCGCAACAGCGCCCCGTGCAGCGAAAGAGCCAACCCAACGAGTGCCACGGTTGCCTCCTCCGCGCGTTCTCCAGCGCCGTCACCTCGCTGCCGGGCGAGGGGGGCTACCAGCTGCTCGATCAGATTGGCCTCGCGCTCCGCGGCAGTCTTGAACACCCGAAGATGTCGCGGCTCGAGGCCGAAAGTGGTCAACGCGCGGACGGTCGCCGCCACCGCGAGGGCGTCCCCATCGAAATAGTCCGTCCCAGGTCGAGGGGACACGATGCCGAATGTGACCAGCTCGTGGACTTGCTGCTCAGTGAGGTCGGCATTGGCCGCCAGCTCGGCGGCCGACATGCGCAGCTCGGCAACCGCAGGGCTGGTTGATGTCTTCAGATCCTGGTTGTCGGCCGGCCGCGGGGCTCGGGGGTGCTCCCCCGGCGCCAGCGGTGGCTCGAGTCCGCGCGCCATCATGTCAAGGTGTTCCTTGATCACCTTGAGTGGCAGGTACTGATCGCGCTGGGCGGTGAGGATGTAGCGCAACCTGGCCAGATCATCGGTGGAGAACTTGCGGTATCCGGAGGTGGTGCGCTCGGGTTGCACCAGGCCCGCGGTCTCGAGGAAACGGATCTTGGAGATGCTGATGTCGGGAAAGTCGCCTCGCAGCTCGGCCAGCACCGAGCCGATACTCATCCGGGGGCGTTGACTCTTGCCACTGATCGGGATTGACACCATCGTGGACTGAGTCAGCCGCGCGAGCTGTCGAAGTAGACCAGGCGGTACTTGCCGATCTGCACCTCGTCACCTCCGGACAAGAGCACCTCGTCGATGCGGTCACGGTTGACGTAGGTGCCGTTCAAGCTGCCCACGTCGGCCACCAGATAGCCATCCGACGTACGCCGGAACACCGCGTGCCGACGGCTCACCGTGACGTCGTCGAGGAAGATCTCACTATCGGGATGACGCCCGGCAGACACCTCGTCGGTGTCGAGCAGAAATCGGCTCCCGGCGCTCGGTCCCCGTTGCACGACGAGCAGCGCGCTGCCCGGTGGGAGTGCCTCCACGGCAGCCTCTTCGGCAGGCGAGAGATGGCTCTCCGCCTCCAGTTCTGCGCGGTCGGGGGCTCCGAAACGGATCGTCGAGGTGGATTCGACCGCTCGTTCGGGGGCGGCCAGTCGATGCCCGCACTGCGCACAAAACCTTGCACTGTCGGGGTTCTGCTGTCCACACTCGGTGCAGAACGGCATCAAGGCCTCCTTGCGCGACCAGCGCGCCGATTGTTGGTGTTGTCACGGACATCACGGCTTAGGTCGAGGCTATCGTGGCCTCGTAGTCGCTGGCGCTCAGCAGGCCCTCGAGCTGCGCAGGGTCTGATGGGCGGATCTCCACGAGCCACCCCTCCCCGTAGGAATCGGTGTTGCACAGCTCTGGTGTTGCTTCCAGCTCGTCGTTGCGGGCGGTGACCGTGCCACTGACCGGCGCGAAAAGGTCACTAACACTCTTGGTCGACTCGAGCTCGCCCATCGGCGAACCGGCTTCGACGTTGTCTCCGACCTCGGGGAGTTGAACGTAGACGATGTCTCCAAGCGAGTCCTGGGCAAAGTCCGTGATGCCGATACGAACTGCCCCGTCGGCGACCTCTCTGACCCACTCATGTTCAGCGGTGTACTTGATGTCTCGTGGGTGCACACGAACTCCTTGATCGGATCAGCTTTCGGTCGGCTGAGAGTACTCAGGCGCGTCGATGGAATGCAACGATTGCACCTCGACCAAATCCGCTTTCTCGACAGAAACTTTGCCACCGAGCCTCTCGATCTCGTCGGCCAACCCCCCGCGGAATATGACGGCTTCGCTGAGGGTATGGGAGGAGCCGATCGCTTCGATGGAGTACGGCGACGGCAGCTTCACCCCGTCCACGAGGATCTCACCGTCTCGCTCGGTGAAGGACGTCGAGGCAACGACCCGCACCCTGTCGTTCATCTCGATGGCCTCGGCGCCCGCGTCTCGCAGCTCCTCAATTCCGTTGAGCAGGTTGGTGCTCGTCACCGCGGCCTCGGGATCGGTGATGGTGATCGTGACCCCGGGTCCCGCCGCGGCAGCAGTGCCGGTGAGCACGGTGAGCACTTCGAGGCGCTGGCGCGCCTCCTCGACGGCGATCTGACGCCGCTCAGAGCTGGAGAGCAGCTCCTCGCGCGTCTGCTCGAGCTCGTCAATCTGGGTCTGCGTCCGGTCCGCCGCAGCTGCCAGCGATTCGAGCAGCTCGATGAGGTTCTCGCGGCGCTGACCGCTGTAGTCGTCGTCGGCGCCGGTGAGGCGCATCTGGGCAACGGCCGCGAAACCGAGTGCGGCCAACAGCACGGCCACGACGAGTTGGCCTCGATACGAGCGCTTCGCCGGTCCAGAGGGTGCCGTCGAAGCCGTCTCAGGCATGGAAGACATGCCGTCGGATCGCAGCCACGTTGGAGAAAATGCGAATACCCAGCACGACGATGACGCCCGTTGACAGCTGTCCGCCCACACCGAGCTGGTCACCCAGGTACACGATGAGGGCAGCGATCAATACGTTGGACACGAACGAGATGACGAAGACCTTGTCGTCGAAGATGCCGTCCAGGTGCGCGCGTAGCCCCCCGAACACCGCGTCGAGCGCAGCGACGACAGCGATCGGCAGATACGGCTGGAGCGCAGCCGGGATCGACGGCTCGAGCCACAACCCCGCCAGCACTCCCAGTACAAGGCCGAAAACAGCGATCACGAGGCCCCCTTCGCCTCGGCGTACAACAGATTGTCACGCGCATCCCCGGGGATGCTCACCTTGTCCTTGGCGACAACCTCGAACTGGATATCGAAGTTGGCCTCGAGGTCGAGCCACGCCTGGCCCGCGCGTGTCTCCAGCAGGCGGGCAGGCATCGTATCGGGATCGCCGGTTGCCTCGATGATGTACGGCGGCGTCAGCGACCGGTAGTCGACGGTGATTGCCTCACCTGCGAAACGGATCGCTGTCAAGGTCGTCATGCGGTGTTCGTCGACGGCTATTGCCTCGGCGCCGGCCTGCCACAGCGCGTTCACGAGCAGCTGCAAGTCAGAGTCGAGGATGACTCCGCCGGACTCCCCGACTGAGTAACCAGAGTCGTCCACGGTGACCTCGACGCCGGGCCCTGTCACCGCAAGGGTTCCGGCGTCGATCCCCAGCGAGGTCAGCTGATTGGTCAATAAGCGGTCGTCGGCCACGTTGGCTGCCAACAGTTGCTGCAACTTCGTGACCTCGTCACTCAGGGACGCGAGAGTCGCTTGTTGGTTGTCGAGCTTGCCTTGGTTGCTCTCGATCTGCTCGATCAGCTCAGCCCGCTCGGCCGCCACCACGGGCTTCTCCTGGGCTGTGTTCAGTGCGGCCAGACCAAGCATCAAACCGAAAAGTAGTAACACCGCGACAGCCCCCACCTGCCACCGCGGAGGCGAGTCGCCCGAGCTCGACTCGCGCCGCTGCGCCACGTCGAGATAGTCCTGATCGAGGGTCTGAGTCATGATCTGCGTCAGCAGTCCGACATACGCATCCCCGCTTGAATCGGACCTGGGTTCGCCGGTGCTGAGATCAGGTTTGTCGCTCATCGACGCCCCGACCACCTTGGCATGCGCATCAGCTGCACGACTTGATAGGCGTAGAGAATGCCGGCCCACCAGTAGAGGCCGGTCCCCCAGATGGCAAATGCCCATCCGAATACATCGGCAAGTCTTGCGAGCTGCCCTTCGCTGTCACCGAGCAAGAGCAACGGGAAGGCATACAAGAGCGCGGCCGTGGCCGCTTTGCCGAGGAAGTGCACGGGCAGGGCACTGTAGCCGCGCGTGCGCAGGAACGGCACGAGAGAGAATAAGAGGACGTCACGGATCGGCAGAATCACCGCCAGCCACCACGGGATGATGTCGCGCAGCGCCAATCCGATGACGACGGCGAGGATGTAGAGGCGGTCCGCGACCGGGTCGAGGATCTGTCCGAGCTTGGAAGCCTGGTTCAGGCTCCGTGCTAGCAGGCCGTCGAGCCAGTCCGTGATGCCTGCGACCATCAGCAGCACCAGCGCCCAACCGTCCTCCTCGGGCACCAGAACCAGCCATAGGAAGAGGGGAACACCGAAAAGCCGGACGATGCTCACGATGTTGGGCAAGGTGAGGATTCGATCGGTGACCACCAGCTGCTCCTCAGCCACAGATGTCTCCGATTCGCTGGCTTCCCGCGAGCTTGCCCCCGTCACAACGGCACTTTAGTACGTCGGATGACGCCCGGAGCTCAGCCGTTCCCGTCGGTTACCGACTCTTCACTCCTGGCCCACGACCAGGCATAGGCACCATCATCGCTGGCAGAGCCCGCCTCGCCCACCTCCAGTGGCCGGAAGGTGTCGACCATCACGGCCAGCTCGTCGAAATAGTCGACGCCGATCGACCGCTCGTAGGCACCAGTTTGCGGGCCGTGGGCGTGACCCCCCGGGTGAACGGTGATGGAACCCTTGGCGATCCCGGAACCCTTGCGGGCCTCGTAGTCGCCGTCGACGTAGAACATGATCTCGTCGCTGTCGACGTTGGAGTGGTAGTAGGGCACAGGGATCGAGAGCGGGTGGTAGTCGACTTTGCGCGGCACGAAGTTGCAGATCACGAAGTTGAGGGCCTCGAAGACCTGGTGGACGGGCGGCGGCTGATGGACGCGACCGGTGATCGGCTCGAAATCCGAGACGTTGAAGACGTAGGGGTACAAGCATCCGTCCCATCCGATCACGTCGAAGGGGTGGAACGGATACGTGTAGACGGTGCCGACAACACCGCCGTGACCGTTGCCGCGGTGCAAGATGTGAACTTCGGTCCGCCCGTCTGGGTCCTCGCCGACATCAGCGGCCAGGAGCGGACCATCCGGTCCGCGCAAGTCGCGTTCGCAATAGGGCGCATGCTCAAGGAGCTGTCCGAACTTCGAGAGGTAGCGTCTCGGCGGAGTGATATGCGAGTTGGCCTCGATGCAATAGACCCTCAGCGCTTCGCTGTCTGTCTTGGGCAACCACCTGTGGGTGGTTGCCCGCGGAATGATGACATAGTCACCTTGGCCGACGTCGAAGCTGCCGAAGATGGTCTCGACCCGGGCCCGCCCTCGCTCGACGAACAGGCACTCGTCGCCGGTGCCGTTGCGGTAAAGAGGCGATGGCGCCCCCGCGACGACATAGCTGATGCGCACGTCAGCGTTGCCCAAGACCAGCCGGCGACCGGTGACCACGTCGACGGACGAGACGTTGTCTGGATCGAACAGGTCGTGCAGCTTGAGATGCAGGGGCTTGAGCGGGTGGTTGGGCACCGTCGACAGATCGCCCGCCTGCCAGGCGGTGGCGTCGACGATCCGCGAAGGCAGGTTCCGGTGATAGAGCAGGGACGAGTCTGAGCTGAAGCCCTCCTCCCCCATCAGCTCCTCGAAGGCGAGCGGCGTGCCTTCGCCGCCCAGACGATGCTGGGTGTGCCGTTTGGGTGGGATCGACCCCACCGACCGGTAGTGCGCCATGGCAGCCTCGCTCTCCTCGTGCCGCCGTCCGATGCTGGTGGCGTGTCCGCTTAACGGACGGCTGTGTATCGTTGTATGCCCTAAGATTGCAGTAGGTTGCTCTCGTGTCAAAGTCCCTCAGCCCCACGCGTGCTCTCTTCGAGAGGCTGTTCGACGACGCGGCCATGTTCCCCCCGGGCAATGCCAGTGCGGCTGACGCGTTGAAGCAACACCGCGCGCACCGGGCCGCTGCCTACGCAGATCTGGTCGGACCGCTGTTGGTGCATGTCGACCGGTGGGGTGAGTTCGCCCGCGCACACCGACAGGCAGGCTCACCCGAGGTCGATGTCGTCATCATCGGGTCGGCGACGGCTGAACCCGCTGAAGCCGGCGGTATCCGCGTGGTCGGCTATGAGGTGGCAGCCCCCATCCGCTCAGTGGAGGCCGACGCCGAAAGATCGCTGGCGGTCGAGCTGGAGCGGCGCGCCGATGTCGAGTTGGACTTCGCCGAGCTGGCCCGGCTGCGTCACAGTGGGGCTCCGGTGATCGCCAAGTATCGGACGGGAGGCACCACGCCTGACTCGTTCCCCTCGCAAGATCAGGTGTCCGCTGTCATTTGTTCGGCGGTCCGTCATCGGGTCCCCCTCAAGTTCACGGCCGGCTTGCATCACGCTTTGCGCCATACCGACAACACAACAGAGTTTGAACACCATGGGTTCATCAACATCGCTGTCGCCATCCGGGCTGCGCAGCGAGGTGCCGGCATTGCGGAGGCGAGCACCATCTTGGGGGGGCGCGAACCTCGACCGCTGGTGGACGAGGTGGTGGCTTGGTCCGCGCAGGAGAACGCCGCCGTACGCTCGATCTTCACCTCCATCGGCTGCTGCGGCGTCACCGACCCCATCCGCGATGCCGCCGCGCTCGGACTGCTTCCTCGGGAAATCGCATGACGTGGCTCGCCTTGCCCGGCGACTGCCCTTATGGCCTCGACACTCTGCCCTACGGGATTTTCAGCGCCGGAGCGGGCGATCCACAAGTGGGCGTCAGGATTGGTGAGCACGTGCTCGACCTTGCGGGCGTCGCCGGGGCAACAGGCTACGAATATGCCGATGTGTTCGCTCAGCCCTCCTTGAACCCACTGATGGCCTTGGGGCCCACGGCATGTCGGGGGGTCCGTAACTGGGCGCGATCCCTGTTGAGTGCCGAGTCCGAGCGCGAGACCGTCAGCCCCCACTTGCTCGATATCAGCACTGTCGAGATGCGGCTGCCGATAGAGGTCGCCGACTACGTCGACTTCTACGCGAGCGAGTCGCACGCCTGCAACGTGGGGCAGATTTTCCGTCCCGACTCCCCCGGGCTGCCACCGAGCTGGAAACATCTCCCGATCGGCTACCACGGTCGAGCCGGCACGGTGGTGGTGAGCGGCACCGACGTGGTCCGTCCCCGCGGTCAACGACGTCCAGGCTCCGACGGTATGCCGCTCTTCGGGCCATCGACCAAGCTCGACCTCGAGTGCGAGGTCGGCTTCGTGGTCGGACAGCCAAGTTCGCCTGGCCACTCGATCGAGGTGGGGCAGGCGCTTGACTACATCTTCGGCGTGGTGCTGCTCAACGACTGGAGTGCGCGCGACATCCAGGCATGGGAGTACGTTCCACTTGGGCCGTTTCTCGGCAAGTCGTTCGCTACGTCCATCTCTGCATGGGTGCTGCCGATCGAAGCATTGGATGCAGCCCGGCTGCCACTGCCCCGACAGGTTCCAGCGCCGCTGCCCTACCTGAGTGCTGATGGGACGTCCTTGTTCGCCCTTGATCTGCGGCTCGAAGTTACCCTCAACGGCCAGGTGATCTCGGCACCGCCGTACCAGGAAATGTACTGGTCACCAGCCCAGATGCTTGCCCATATGACGGTCAACGGAGCCAACCTGCGCGTCGGTGACCTGTTCGCATCCGGCACAGTCAGCGGTTGGAAGCACGATACGTTCGGCAGTCTGCTCGAGCTCACGTCGGACGGCACCGCACCATTGGAGCTGGCTGACGGCTCTGCGAGAGGTTTTCTCGAGGACGGAGACGTCGTCACCTTGACCGGTTGGGCTCCCGGTCCGGCGGGGACCCGCGTGACACTCGGCGAGGTAACCGGACGCGTCGTCGGGTCGACCGGTTGAGCTAGCTCGCGCTCAAGCCAGCTCCGGGAGACTTCCCTCAGGACAACGCGGCCTCCAGCGTTCGAGCAGCGGCGAGGACATCGGCCTTGGCCCGATCGGTGTGCAAGCCACCGAGGCTGACCACACCCACCGAAGCTTCGAGCCCCTCGACGCCCACCACCGCGACTGCCAGCCCGCGGGCTCCCTCCTGCAGCTCGCCTTGGGTTTCGACGACCCTGTCCCTCGCCAGTCGGGGCTTGCCCAGTCGAGCATCGACGATGGCCTTGCCTGCGGCGCCACGGTCGAGTGGATGCCGGCTGCCGACGCGATAGCCGACATGGAAGTCGGTCCACGTGGGCTCCTCTACTGCGACGGCGATCGCCTCGTCCCCGTCCGCAAGGGTGAAATGCGCCGTGGCGCCCGTCGCATCGGCCAGCTGGCGCAGAATCGGTATGGCGACATGGCGCAACCCAGCATGGGTTGCCGCCGCCAGGGGCAAGATACCGAGCCCGAGTCGGATGTGGCCGTCCGCGAACCGGCGTACCAGATCGTGCTCGGCAAGCGTGGCGAGCAGCCGATAGACGACGGGACGACCCACCTGGAGCTGTGCGGAGAGCTCGCTGACCGACCGGCCTCGTGCGCCACTCGCCGCCACGAGATGGAGC
>JACCZJ010000443.1 GCA_013696065.1 Nocardioidaceae bacterium | reverse complement strand
TCGGCGTCGTGCGGGTTGCGCGTCATCCGCATCGCCGCAGAATAGAGCTGGTCGAGACGGTGGCCGAGTGGGTGACATCCCGGGTAGCGGCTTGACGGCCGGCCCTGTCCAGGTGGGGAATGTCTAGCGACAAGCTGATGTTGAGTGGTATGTCCTGGCAGCTGAATATGCACTCAATGTCGGAAGCGGTCGCTACCCTTGCTACTGATGACACATCTACCTGAGATCGACGACGCTGTCGCAGATGTCGAAGGCTTGCCCATCGAGACGTTGGACGAGCGCACTGCGCGCTTCGAGCGTGATGCCTTGGTCTATCTCGACCAGCTCTATTCTGCGGCGATGCGGATGACGCGCAACCCGCACGACGCCGAGGACCTCGTACAGGAGACCTATGCGAAGGCGTTCGCCGCCTTCCACCAGTTCAAGCCTGGCACCAATCTCAAGGCGTGGCTCTACCGCATCTTGACGAACGCCTACATCAACACCTATCGAAAAAAGCAACGCCAGCCCATTCAGGATTCCCACGACGAGGTCACCGACTGGCAGCTTGCACGCGCGGAGTCGCACACCCCGGCGGGCCTCAAGTCGGCCGAAAGTCAGGCTCTCGAACATCTGCCTGACAGTGACGTCAAGGACGCCCTTCAGTCCATTCCAGAACACTTTCGCCTCGCGGTCTACCTTGCCGACGTGGAGGGGTTCGCCTACAAGGAGATCGCCGAGATTATGGGCACACCGGTGGGCACCGTGATGTCGCGGCTGCACCGAGGGCGCAGCCAGTTGCGTGAACTCTTGGCCGGATATGCGAGCGAGCGTGGACTGATACGTGACAACTCGACTCTGCAGGCAGAGGTGAACTCATGAGCGGCGGCAACCCCCACGACGTCGACTGCCAGGAGATTCTTGAGCGTGTTTACGTCTTCATCGACAACGAACTAGAGGATGCGGACTGCCAGCGGATTCGAGCTCACCTCGCTGAGTGTGCGCCTTGCTTGCATGAGGTCGACCACGAACGCATGGTCAAAGCTCTGATCGCTCGATCCTGCGCCGAGCGCGCGCCTATGCAGCTGCGGGAGCGAGTTTTGGTGTCGATCCGGGAAGCTCAGGTTTCCTTCGGATCCTCCTATCCCGTAGGACCGGGGTGGGCGCGGGTCGAGGGCTCCCAAGCCGAGTGGACCCAGCAGTTCAACACGCGGCCAGAGATGCCAGGCGCCTAACTAGTCAAGGTAGGAAAACGAACGACCCCTCGCCTACATCAGGCAGGGGGTCGTTGCGACTCACGGGCGCCAAGATCAGGTGTTGGGGCGCTTCCCGTGGTTGGCGCCTTTCTTGCGACGAGCGCGGCGCTTTCGGCCAGTCTTGCTCATGGAGTCCTCCTGTTGTCTGTCACAACTGCAGCGTCCATTGTCGCAGACGGCGCGGGCGCTCCGCGCCACTTCGTCTGTCGCGGGTGCTCAGCACCGCCGGGACCACGCGGGCACAGCACCACCTGAGCTGTTGCCGCACGGCTCAGGACGGGTACTTCTGCCTCCAGTGAGACATCCGAGTCCGTGTTGACGTCGAAGTCACATACCAGACCACAGTGACCACAGTCACCACAGTCACCAGCTGGAGCGGGCCATGCCTAGGGGTAGTCGACATGCCATACGGCAGGGTGCCTAGGTTGCGGTCCGGAAGCCGAGCAGCGTAACGCCCGGCTCTGGTTCCCAGTCAAGAGCATCATCGCGCCCGAAACCCATAGAGAGATACAAGGCATGCGCGGGCGACATCTGTTTCAGGCTGCACAGCACGAGATCGGTCAACCCCAGCTCGACACATCGGTCCAGGCATTGCTGCACAAGGGCTCGCGCAACTCCCTGTCCTCGCGAGGCTGGGTCGACGGCGAGCATCCGGAATTCGCCTTCCCCGTCGGTGGCGAGCTCCCGATAGGTCGAACCCGGTGGGCAAAACGTCACCGCGCCGACCACGGCACCCTCGACCTCCGCCACCCAGAGCTCCGCATGCGCGAGGCGGCTGGCCGCGTCGCCTAGCTCCTCGACGTAGGAGTCGCCTGCGCCGACGAAGCCATCCTCGACATACGCCCGAACGGTGATGCCGGCCACCTCGTCCACGTCGGCGGCGGTGGCTCGCCGCACCAACGGCTCCCGGCCGCGCGACCTGCGACCTAGCACGCCGTCCCCCTGGTCCGTCATGCGGAGGGGTCCGTCGACGCAGGGGCGGGGGTATACAGCCAGGGGGTGATCTGAGG
>JACCZJ010000428.1 GCA_013696065.1 Nocardioidaceae bacterium | reverse complement strand
GTCGACACCATATTCGGCATCCCGGGGGGCGCCATCCTGCCTGCCTACGACCCGCTCTTCGACTCCACACAGATCAGGCACATCCTCGTTCGCCACGAGCAGGGGGCAGGGCACGCAGCCCAGGGCTATGCCGCCGCCACCGGCAAGGTGGGAGTGTGTATGGCGACAAGCGGACCCGGGGCGACCAACCTCGTGACCCCGATCGCCGATGCGCACATGGACTCGGTGCCTATCGTGGCTATCACCGGTCAGGTCAATAGCGCGGCCATCGGATCGGATGCCTTCCAGGAGGCCGACATCCGTGGCATCACGATGCCGATCACCAAGCACAACTACCTCGTCACCAACGCCGACGACATCCCACGCGCGATTGCCGAGGCGTTCCACATCGCCAGCACCGGACGGCCGGGCCCTGTGCTCGTGGACATCGCCAAGGACGCGTTGCAAGCACTGACGACGTTCGAGTATCCGACCCACGTCAGCCTGCCCGGCTATCGGCCGGTCACGCGACCGCACGCCAAGCAGGTGCGTGAGGCAGCGCGGTTGATCGCCGCATCCGAGAGACCAGTCCTGTACGTCGGTGGAGGCGTCATTCGCGCGGAGGCAAGCGCTGAGCTCCTCGAGCTGGCTGAGCTGACCCGGATCCCGGTCGTCACGACCCTGATGGCGCGTGGAGCGTTCCCCGACAGTCATCGTCTGCATCTCGGGATGCCGGGGATGCACGGCACAGTGGCAGCCGTGGCCGCCCTGCAACGCAGTGACCTCCTGATTTGCCTCGGTGCCCGATTCGACGATCGCGTGACAGGCAAGCTCGACAGCTTCGCGCCGGACGCCAAGGTCATCCACGCCGACATCGACCCGGCCGAGATCGGCAAGAACCGGATTGCTGATGTGCCGATCGTGGGGGACTGCCGCGAGGTGATCGGGCAGCTGGTCGCCGCCGTCCAGGCTGAGTACGACGCCGGGCGACGCGGCGACTCTGGTCCGTGGCTCGCGGCCTGCCAGGGATGGCGGGAGAAGTTCCCCCTGGGCTACGAGAGCCACGACGACTCGCTGTCTCCGCAGTACGTCATCGAGAGGCTGGGCGCAATCGCCGGACCTGATGCGGTATATGTCGCGGGCGTCGGGCAGCATCAGATGTGGGGTGCGCACTTCGTGAAGTACGAGCACCCCCGCACGTGGCTCAACTCCGGGGGCCTCGGCACGATGGGCTATGCGGTTCCTGCCGCGATGGGCGCCAAGGTCGGCGTACCCGACAAGACCGTCTGGGCTATCGACGGGGACGGTTGTTTCCAGATGACCAATCAGGAGCTGGCCACGTGTGCCCTCAACGGCATACCGATCAAAGTGGCCGTGATCAACAACTCGAGCCTCGGCATGGTGCGACAGTGGCAGACGCTCTTCTACGAGGGACGCTATTCCAACACCGACCTGCACTCGGCTCGCGTCCCCGACTTCGTCAAACTGGCGGAGGCGCTTGGTTGCGTTGGCTTGCGATGCGAGGCAACCGATGACGTCGACGGCGTGATCGCCAAGGCGATGGAGATCAACGACGCTCCCGTCGTGATCGACTTCATCGTCAACCGCGACGCGATGGTGTGGCCGATGGTGGCTGCCGGGCTGAGCAACGACGCCATCCAGATCGCCAGAGACCTCAAGCCCGACTTCGAGGAGGATGACCTGTGACCACGCACACCTTATCGGTCCTGGTGCAAGACAAGCCCGGTGTGCTGGCGCGGGTGGCCGCGTTGTTCTCTCGGCGGGGCTACAACATCGAATCCCTAGCCGTCGGCCCCACCGAACAGCCTGAGATATCCCGTATGACGATCGCGGTCAACCTCGAGGACCAACCCCTCGAGCAGGTGACGAAGCAGCTCCACAAGCTGATCGAAGTTTTGAAGATCGTGGAGCTCGACGGGTCGAACGCGGTCGAGCGTGAGCTGGCTTTGATCAAGGTCAAGGCTGATGCGGCAACGCGAAGCCACGTGCTCGAGACGGTCCAACTCTTCCGGGCCAAGGTCGTCGACGTCGCGGTCGACGCGGTGACCATCGAGGTCACGGGTGATCGGGGCAAGCTCGAGGCGATGCTGCGGGTGCTCGAGCCGTTCGGCATCCGCGAGCTGGTGCAGTCGGGGATGGTCGCCATCAACCGGGGGTCTCGATCCATCACCGATCGGAGCTCAAAACCCGCGCCGCCCGTCTCGATCGCTGAGTCTGCGTGACGGTCCTTGGGCGCTGCAATCATCATTACTGGACGCCACCACCCTTAGACCTCAAGGAGATTGACCGACCATGGCCGACATGTTCTACGACGACGACGCTGACCTGAGCGTGATCCAAGGGCGCAACGTCGCCGTCTTGGGCTACGGCAGCCAGGGCCACGCCCATGCCCTGTCCCTGCGTGACTCCGGTGTCGACGTACGCGTCGGCCTGCCCGAAACCTCGCAGAGCCGGGCCAAGGCCGAGGCGGAAGGGCTACGCGTCACCACGCCGTACGAGGCATGCGAAGAAGCCGACCTGATCATGGTGCTGGCACCCGACCCGGTGCAGCGCAGTCTCTACACCGAAGCCATCGAGCCCAACCTGGTCGACGTGGATGCCTTGTTCTTCGGGCACGGCTTCAACATCCGCTTCGGCTACATCGCGCCGCCGGCGGGCGTCGACGTGGCGATGGTTGCCCCAAAGGGGCCCGGTCACCTCGTGCGCCGCGAGTTCAGTGAGGGACGCGGCGTCCCGGTGCTCGTGGCTGTCGAACAGGACGCGTCGGGCAAGGCGTGGGAGCTGGCGCTGTCCTACGCGAAGGCCATCGGAGGCCTGCGCGCGGGCGGGATCAAGACCACGTTCACCGAAGAGACCGAGACGGATCTGTTCGGTGAGCAGGCTGTGCTGTGCGGTGGAGCTTCGGCCCTGATCCAGGCCGGTTTCGAGACGCTGGTCGAGGCTGGCTACCAGCCCGAGGTCGCCTACTTCGAGTGCCTGCACGAGCTCAAACTGATCGTGGACCTGATGTACGAAGGCGGCATCGCAAAGCAGCGCTGGTCCGTCTCCGACACCGCAGAGTACGGCGATTACACCTCTGGCCCCTACATCGTCGACTCGTCTGTCAAGGCCCGGATGAGAGACGTGCTCGACAACATCCAGAGCGGCAAGTGGGCCGAAGAGTTCATCGCCGACCAGGATGCGGGCGCACCGAAGTTCAAGCAATTCCGTGAGCAGAGCCAGGCTCACCCGATCGAGGCTACGGGACGTGAGCTCCGCACCCTGATGAGCTGGGTCAAGTCCCACGATGACGACTACACCGAGGGCAGCGCCGCGCGCTGATACCGCCTATCGCCGCCGGCGGAAATGGTCCGGCCGCGTCACGGGGTGACCAGCCGCTCTCAGTCGGACGAATCGGCTTGCTGGGGTTCGTCCGGCCGCGTGACGGGGTGACCAGCCGCTCTCAGTCGGACGAATCGGCTTGCTGAGGTTCGTCTGATCCGGACGAATGACTACGACATGACCCAGGTCGGCGACCGCTGGGTGATCAGCGGTGCCGATGGCGCCGGTGATCCGCCCTTGACACGCTGCGACTAGGTCCGGCAGGGGTCCCTCGTGAGACCGAGCCCGACGTCCAGCAGGGTGGTCTAGACTTTGTGGCGCACGGGCACGGCGTGGTGCTCCGGTCGACATACACCGGTCACCGTTGAGCAGTCGAGCGCCCGCTCGATCCACCACCAAGTCCCGCAAGGAAACTCATCTCCGTGACCAAGCCCGTCGTCCTCATCGCTGAAGAATTGAGCCCCGCCACCGTCGATGCTCTCGGCCCTGACTTCGAGATCCGACGCTGCAATGGTGCTGACCGTGCCGAGCTGCTGCCGGCCATCCACGACGTCGATGCCATCTTGGTGCGCAGCGCCACCAAGGTTGACGCCGAAGCAATCGCTGCTGCCAGTCGTCTCAAGGTGATCGCCCGTGCTGGCGTCGGGCTGGACAACGTAGATGTCAAGCAGGCCACTCAATCAGGCGTGATGGTGGTGAACGCGCCCACGTCCAACATCGTCAGCGCCGCCGAGCTGGCTGTCGCGCTGCTGCTCTCCGCCGCCCGCCACATCGGCCCCGCCAATGCCTCGCTCAAGCAGGGGGAATGGAAGCGCAGCAAGTACACCGGGATTGAGCTCTTCGAAAAAACCGTGGGCATCGTCGGTCTGGGCAAAATCGGTATCCTCGTCGCCCAGCGCCTCAGCGCCTTTGGCATGAAGATCATCGCCTACGACCCCTACGTTCAGGCTGGACGCGCCGCTCAGCTCGGGGTCCGGCTTGTCAGCCTCGAAGACCTGATGGCCAACGCAGACTTCATCTCTGTTCATCTGCCCAAGACGGCCGAGACCGTGGGACTGATCAGCGACGATCAGCTGGCCCGCTGCAAGCCGACGGCGATCATCGTCAACGCGGCCCGCGGCGGCATCGTCGACGAGCATGCGCTGCAAGTCGCGCTCAAAGAAGGTCGCATCGCCGGAGCTGGAATCGACGTCTTCGCTAGCGAACCGTGCACCGACTCTCCCTTGTTCGAGTTCGACAACGTCGTTGCCACGCCCCACTTGGGGGCGTCCACCGATGAGGCGCAGGAGAAGGCTGGCATCGCCGTAGCGAAGTCGGTGCGGCTCGCCCTCAGCGGTGAGCTGGTCCCCGACGCGGTCAACGTGCAGGGGGGAGTGATAGCCGAGGACGTGCGTCCCGGCATACCGCTGACTGAAAAACTCGGTCGCATCTTCACCGCGCTCGCGGCTGAGGTGGCTGAGCAGCTCGATGTCGAGGTGCGCGGTGAGATCACGCAGTATGACGTCAAGGTCCTGGAGCTGGCGGCTCTCAAGGGGGTCTTCACCGACATCGTCGAAGAAAACGTGTCCTACGTCAACGCGCCTCTGCTCGCGAGTGAGCGAGGCATGGCGGTCCGGCTCGTCACCGACTCGGAGAGCGCTGACCACCGCAATCTCGTGACGCTGCGTGGCACCCTGCGCGACGGCACCCAGGTGTCGGTGTCGGGAACCTTGATCGGAATCCATCAGCGTGAGCGACTGGTGGAGATCAACGATTACGACGTCGACCTCGAGCCGACTGACCATTTGGCGTTCTTCACCTACCAGGACCGTCCAGGCATGGTCGGCGCCATCGGTCGCCTCCTCGGGGACGCCGACATCAACATCGGCGGTATGCAGGTCGCGCGTGATCGCCAGGGCGGCCATGCACTCGTGGCGTTGTCCGTCGATAGCGCCATCCCCGGCGCGGTGCTCGACCAGATCGGCGCGGAAATGCAGGCGGAGCTCGTCCGCTACGTCGACCTGCAATAAACCCTGACGCCTAACCCACGGGAGTAGCTGACGCAGGGGCTGCTTTCAGCGCCGAGAGGCGATGAGGACCGCGGTGTCGCTGGCTACCATCACCTCGACGGTGGTGAAGCGCGGGTCTGTCAGCCACTGTTCACGCATCGAGTCGACCCGACCTTCATACATCGGGGGCCACGTCGAGCACGGGGTGAAGTCGTCCATCACGGCGACCCCACCGGGTTCGAGCAACTCGCTGACGAGGTCGGCACCGGAGTGTTTGGCGTCGCGTACGTCGAGAAAGACCAGCGAGAACGGCCTGTGATTACGCAGTGCCGTCCAGTCGCCCGTGATGACCTCGACACGAGGATCGTCGGCGAAGATCGCGGAGACCGCGTCAGCCAGAGCTGGGTCAAGCTCGGTGGTGATGACCCTGCTGCCTTCGCGGGCGCCGCTCGACAGCCACGCCGCGCCGACTCCGCAGCCGGTTCCGCACTCACCCAGGGTCCCGGTGCGGCTGGCGGCCAGGGCCGCGAGGAGACGACCTGTCTCTGATCGGCTGGAGGTCACGAAGCCACGGGTACGAGACAGGTTCAGCGCGCGACTGACGATGTCCGGCAGCTCAACGGGCGCACTCACTTGAATGAGTGTGGCACAGCTCAACCGAGCAACTTTGCCCCAGCCGGGATGGGAATCAGGCTGTCTCGCCAAGCGAGATGATCAACTCAACCTGCTGACAAGGCGGCTGTCAGCTGGCATGCTCGACAAATCATGCGGTTGAGCGTAGTAATCCTTATCTGCCGCGGCGAGGCCTCTTAAGGCCACCTCCTCGCCGCGGAGTTCGGGCGTTGGCCGACCGCGTTGCTGAGGATCGCAACCTGCTGATCGCATTGGTTGCTCATCACCACCGAAATGTCTGGCGCGAGACCCGCGCATCTTTCGGTGAGCTCTCTCGTCTCGCGGGCGGCTGAGCCCCGCTCATCGCGTGACCACATTCATCTACGGAGAGCATATGGAGACTGACATGTACGAGATGTATCCCGAATGGGGCCCCGCGAATCACGCTGATGAGCCGGCGCCATACCTCGAAGCCTGGACCGCCGCGCTGCAGGAGTCACTGGACCTGCGCGACAACGGTGGCGAGCGACCCGACGACAACTGACTCTTTTCCAACAGCCAGTCTGCGGACTTTGCGTCCAGTGTGACTGTGAGGTCAGCATTTGAGCTCGCAGTCACACTGGGGCGGCGCTTCTCGGTGGGCTGCGTCTCGCACTCGAAGTTTCACCTGTCGGCTGCTCAGCGGCTCGACTCGGCCACCGTTCCTATGATGGCGCCATGAGTCAGAGCATTGAGTTGGCGGTCATTGGTGGCGACGGCATCGGTCCTGAGGTGACTGCTGAGGCGCTCAAGGTGCTGGACGTGGTCGCCCCGGCTCATGACCTTCACTTCGAGCGCACCGACTACGACCTCGGCGCCCAGCGGTGGCAGGCAACCGGCGAGGTGCTGCCTGACTCTGTGCTCGCGGAAATCGCCGAGCATGACGCGATCCTGCTGGGTGCTGTCGGCGGCAAGCCCAACGACACCTCGATGCCGCCAGGGTTGCTCGAGCGGGGGCTCTTGTTGAGACTGAGGTTCGAGCTCGACCACTACGTGAACCTTCGGCCATCCCGGGTCTACCCAGGCGTCCCCACTCCGCTGGCGAATCCTGGAGACGTGGACTTCGTCGTCGTACGCGAAGGTACGGAGGGTCCCTATGTCGGCAACGGCGGCTCGTTGCGCGCAGGTTCGTCTGCTGAAATCGCCACCGAGGTCAGCATCAACACCGCCTACGGCGTCGAGCGGGTGGTCCGCGACGCGTTCGCCCGTGCCGAGCGCCGGCCGCGCAAACACCTGACCTGGGTGCACAAGACCAACGTCCTCGTGTATGCCGGCGCACTGTGGGCCAGGATCGTGGGCGAGGTGAGCTCAGAGCTTCCCGATGTCGAGGTCGACTATCTCCATGTCGACGCGGCAACGATCCTGCTGACTACGGACCCGGCCCGTTTCGACGTCATCGTCACCGACAACCTCTTCGGTGACATCCTCACCGACCTTGCAGGAGCGGTCACGGGCGGGATCGGGCTCGCGGCAAGCGGCAACATCAACCCGGAGCGCACAACGCCGAGCATGTTCGAGCCGGTACACGGCTCCGCGCCCGACATCGCCGGACAACAGAAGGCTGATCCCACAGCGGCCATCCTCAGCACCGCTCTCCTTCTCGATCATCTCGGTTTCAGCGAAGCGGCCGTCAGCGTCGAGCGTGCAGTCTTTGCTGACGTCACTGGAAACGCAGGCGTGGCTAGGGCGACCAAGGAGGTGGGGGATGCGATCGCTGACCGCATCTCGCACGCTTGAGTTACCGTGCTCTCATGACGCAGTCGTCGACTATCGCCACGGAGCTGCACCCCTCGCCAGTCGAGGCCGAGCGGCGTACTGAGATATTGGCTGACCCAGGCTTCGGACGCTACTTCCCCGACCATATGTTCGTGTCTGAGTGGACCCCCGACGCTGGGTGGCACGGCCATCAGGTCAAGCCCTACGGACCTTTCAGCGTCGACCCGGCAACCGCGGTCTTGCACTACGCCCAAGAGATCTTCGAGGGTATGAAGGCATACCGCCACAGCGATGGCACCATCTGGACCTTCCGCCCGGAAATCAACGCCGAGCGTTTCCAGCGTTCAGCAGCACGCCTCGCGCTGCCTGCGCTTCCCGTCGAAGACTTCTTCGCGGCTATCCATGCTCTGGTCGAAGTCGACCAAGAATGGGTTCCCTCCGGGGCCGAGCAGTCGCTGTACATACGCCCGTTTATGTTCGCGTCTGAGGTGTTCCTCGGGGTGCGCCCCGCCAAGCACGTGACGTTTGCGGTGATCACGTCACCGGCTGGTTCCTACTTCTCCGGTGGCGTCAAACCGGTGTCGATCTGGCTCAGCGAGCACTACGACCGCGCCGCGCCTGGGGGCACGGGGGCGGCGAAATGTGGGGGCAACTACGCGGCGAGTCTGCTGCCCCAGCAGGAGGCGGCAGACAACGGGTGTGAGCAGGTTGTCTTCCTCGATGCAGCGGAGCACTCCTCGCTCGAGGAGCTCGGGGGCATGAACGTCTTCCTCGTGTATGACGACGGCACGCTCGTCACCCCTGAGCTCAACGGCTCGATCCTCGAGGGCGTGACACGCGCGTCCATCCTCGAGTTGGCCG
The DNA here is from genome assembly GCA_013696065.1 of Nocardioidaceae bacterium. Taxonomy (GTDB): domain Bacteria; phylum Actinomycetota; class Actinomycetes; order Propionibacteriales; family Nocardioidaceae; genus JACCZJ01. The sequence continues at coordinate 1,331 of JACCZJ010000428.1, read as the reverse complement.
ACGAACTCGGCCACAAGGTCGATGAGCGCAAGGTCCGCATCGACGAGTGGCGCGAAGGCGTCGCCAGCCACGAGATCGTCGAGGTGTTCGCTTGTGGCACCGCGGCCGTGGTGACTCCCATCAGCACGCTCAAGTGGCGCGGTGGCGAGGTGTCGTCTGGCGCTGACGCCGGCCCCGTCACATTGAAGATCCGTGAACGGCTGCTTGACATACAGTATGGCCGGGTCGCTGACGACCGCGGCTGGATGCATCGCCTGGTCTGAACCGGCCGCATCCACGGCGATTGAGACAGGTGTTTCGGCTCGTGGGCACCTGTGGCAGACTCAAGAAATGCAGCACTGCATCATTATCGAATAGCGCGCCCGGTTGATAGTGCGCGCTGACCTCTCGTCCCCGACGAGAGGTTTTTTTGTTGGCCGGCCGAACCTGACTCGAGGACTGTCATGAGCACCCTCTCCGACTTCCACGTCTACGACACGACGCTGCGCGATGGCGCTCAGCAAGAGGGACTGAGTCTCTCGGTCGAGGATAAGCTGTATATCGCGCGCCACCTGGATGACTTGGGGGTGGGGTATGTCGAGGGAGGATGGCCCGGTGCTGTCCCGAAGGACACGGAGTTCTTCCGACGGGCGCGAAGCGAACTTGCGATGTCTCACGCCACCTTGGCGGCGTTCGGGGCGACCCGTCGCGCCGGCATACCTGCTGCTGATGACCCTCAGGTCGCGGCATTGCGCGATTCTGGGGCATCCGTCGTGACCTTGGTGGCCAAGAGTCATGACCGCCATGTCGAGCTGGCCCTGCGTACCACGCTGGCTGAGAACCTCGCCATGATCCGTGACACGGTCCAGCATCTGCGCGCTGAGGGTCAGCGGGTGTTCCTCGACGCCGAGCACTTCTTCGACGGCTATCGCGACAACCGCGACTACGCCTTCGAGGTGCTCCGCGCGGCGTGGGATGCCGGCGTGGAGGTCGTGGCGCTGTGTGACACCAACGGCGGAATGTTGCCCACGCGCGTGACCGACGTGGTGCACGACGTGGTGTCGTCACTCGGCATCAGGGTGGGCATTCATTGCCACAACGACACCGGCTGTGCCGTCGCCAATAGTCTGGCTGCCGTCGACGCCGGCGCTTCGCACGTGCAGGGCACGCTCAACGGATACGGCGAACGCACAGGCAACGCCGACCTCATCTCCGTGGTCGCGAACCTCGAGCTCAAGCTGGCCCGTCCGGTGCTCCCGAAGGGTCGCCTGCAGGAGGCGACCCGCATCGCCCACGCCGTCGCCGAGGTCACCAATGTGCCGTTTTATTATATACAACCGTATGTCGGTTTG
>JACCZJ010000408.1 GCA_013696065.1 Nocardioidaceae bacterium | reverse complement strand
GAAACGAAGCACCTGCCCAGTCTCCTAGCGGCTGAGAGCAGCGAGGTCGACCGTCCACGGGTACGCGGGAACGTGCCCGATATCGGTCAAATCCGCGCGAGCAACGACCACATCGTTGACGTAGGCGATGGGCACAACCGACCAGTCCTCGGTCGCCAACTCGCCCGCCTCGGCGTAGGCCTCCGCCGCAGCCTCAGCTTCCACAGTCACCAACCCGCGGTCCAGCGCGGCATCGACCTCGGGGTTGGAGTAGTTGAAGAAGTTGAGCGGCCCCTCCGTGTACCAGACGATGCGTCCCCAGGTGTCGGGGTGAGCGCCATCCGGAGTTGGTGTGGATACGTAGATGTCGGCAGCGTTCGCGACGTCCTCGCGGTAGCCGAATACCTCCGCGAGTTGGGCTTGTCGTGGAAGTCCCTCAACTCCCGCCAGCGCCAAACGTTGGCGCATGAGGTCCGCGAGACGGCGCTGTACTCCGCTGGAGTCGGGCGTGTAGACGATATCCAGGCTGATCTCCTCCTGCGACAAGGCGTCGAGCTCTGATGCGTCCGCAGCCGTGTAGTCCACGGTTGCCAGCGATGAATCGAGCAGACCGCCCGGGTAGGCATTGGTCGGGAGCAAGGCCGTTTCGCCGTAAACCTCAGTGACCAGGCTGGGGATGTCGAGTGCGCGCATAAGGGCTTCACGCGTCTCCACATCGGCCAACGCCTCCTTGTTGTGATTGAGGTACAGCGTGGTCGTTCCGAGCGATGGGAACTCTTCGACGGTGAGATCTTCGTTGCCCTGCACACTCGTAAGGTTTGACAATGGGAAGCCGTGCGGTATCAGGTCGAGGTCTCCCTTTTCCAGCGCAAGGATCTGGCTTGAGACGTCGGGGGTGACGGCGATCTCCACCGTCGAGAAGTAGGGTTCGTCGCCCCAGTAGTTGTCGTTGCGCTTCAGCGTGTACCCGGTGCCGAGAGTGAACTCCTCTAGAACGTAAGGGCCACTTCCTGCGGAGTTTTCGCCGAGGTATTCCTGAGCGAGATCGTCCGCATTTTCCTCAAGCACCGTCGGGCTCACAGCTTTGGGGCTCCAGGCAGAGGCCAGGTAGTGGAGGAACGCAACATCAGGTTCCTTCAGGTTCACCACGAACGTCTGGGGATCGGGTGTCTCGTAGCTTTCGACGCCGGCAAGCATGTACGACGGCCCCTGCTCGACCGCCGATCGCCGCTCGAAGCTGGCTTTCAGGGCCTCGCTGTCGAGGGCGGTCCCGTCGGCGAACAACATGTCATCGCGCAGTGTGAAAGAGAAGCTGAGCCCGTCGTCAGAGACCTCCCAGGATTCGGCCAGCTCACCCTCGATCTCGGAGCTGCCGTCGGCGTAACGCAGGAGTCCGTCGTAAACCGACTGCATGACCGCAAGCCCTTCGATGTCGTAGAACACATCAGGGTCGGCCGTCGACATGTCCGCAAAGAAGGCGAGCTTGAGCGTCTCATCGCCGTCGGCTGGCTGCAGCCCCCCCTCACTCCCACCGCACGCCGCGAGGAAAAGCAGAGTGACGAGTGAGACGAGAACGCTGGACCGTACTTTTCTGGGCACGAGGCCTCCTAGGTTAGGCAAATCAACGACGGTCGAACAGGTCACGGATACCGTCTCCCGCAAGGTTTGCGGCGACGGCGAGCACGAAAACGGCCACCCCGGGCGCCAGAGGAATCCAAGGGCTGGCAAAGAGGTAGTCGGCACCGCGGGCAGCCATGGCGCCCAGCTCGGGCGTTGGAGGCGGCGCGCCCAGCCCTATGAACGACAAACCGGCCAGCGTCAGCACCAAGATTTGAATATCCAGACTCGCCGTAACGATGACAGGAGGCAAGGCGCCTGGAAGCAGATGGCGGAGCATCAACCGGCTTGAGGAAACGCCGCTCAGTCGAGCCGCATCCACGTGGGGACGAGTCGCTAGCGCTCGTACCTCACCTCGTACCAGGCGCGCGTACCACGGCCACCACACCACCGCGATTCCAATGACGGTATTGCGCAAACTTGCACCAAGCGCTGCCGCCACTGCAATGGCAAGGACCGGCCCCGGCAGGGCAAGAAAAGTATCCGTCAGACGCATCAAGAGCGCGTCCAACCAGCCCCCTCGTGCTCCTGCGACGAGACCAATGGACCCACCGATAACGATGGCCGACACGATCACAGCCACGGCGCTGAGCCAGCTTGTGCGCAACCCGTACATCACCCGCGAGAAGATGTCCTGACCCACATCATCAGTTCCAAAGAAATGTTCCCATGACGGGGCTTGGAAGGCTGGACCTACAGAGATCACCGGATCAAGGACAAAGAGGGGAGCCGCCAGGGATGCCATCAACAGCAGCGCAAGCAAGACAAGGCCGACGCGCTCGAGCACACCGACATCTCTCAGCCGAGATGGCTCTCCCTTTCGAGACCCAGGCAGAGTCATCGCTCCGGGGCCGGCGACTCCTCTCACCCGCACGACGCCACCTCCGGAACGGAAGCCAACAGCGTGTGCGTGTAGGGATCTGTTGGTCGTTCGATGACGGCATCGGAAGCGCCCTCTTCGACGATTCGCCCGCCCTTCATCACGACGATCCGATCAGCGACCAGCCGAGCAGCGGCGAGGTCGTGGGTCACGAACACCATGGCGAAACCGAGCTCTCGCCGCAGACGTCCGAGCAAATTCAGGACGGTCGCCGCCAGCGAGGCGTCCAGCGCAGAGATCGGCTCGTCGCAGAGCAACAGATCCGGCGGCTCAATCACTGTCCGTGCCAAGGCTGCGCGCTGGCGTTGTCCGCCGGAAAGTTGATGTGCACGTGCGCGCGCGATTTCACCCGGCAAGCCCAAGCGCTTGAGCACTTCCAGCACACGCTCGCGCCGACTGGTTGCCGGCAGATGGGCAACCCGTTCCTCCAGATGCTGACCGATGGTCAACCACGGCGTGAACGAGGATCCTGCGTCCTGGAACACCATCTGTGGGCGACGTCTGGACCCACCCAATGTCACGCTGCCTGAGGTGGGTGCCTGCAATCCCGCGATTACGCGAAGCAGCGTTGTTTTGCCGCTACCGCTCTCGCCGACCAGCGCTATCGCCTCGCCTGGCGCCACGGCTAGGTTGACGTCGCTGAGTGCGTCGAACGATTCGCTGCGGTGCAACCCACGCCGGCCAGGGAATCGAACGCTGAGCTGGCGCACCGTGGCACCGCCCTCACGGATTTTCGAGGTGGTCGTGATCCAGGGAGCGACGACGGCTGACAACATTCTGGCCACGTCTTCGCCAGCCTGATAGTGGCACGCGGCCAACCCGCCGTGCTGTTGAACCGCGGCAAGCGCAGGGCGCTGCTCCCAACAAAGGGGCGCAACGGCCGGACATCGAGGCGCGAAGTTGCATCCGGTGGGGTTGCTAGCTGGATGAGTAGGCTCGCCGGCGATGATGGGCAACTGCCAGTCACGGTCAGCTTGAAAGCCAATGCGTGACGCCATCAGGGCAGCGGTATACGGGTGCGCCGGACGGTCGAGGACAGATCGGACGGGGCCAACCTCCGAGACCAGCCCGCCGTACAAAACGCAGATCCGATCGGCGACTGTCGAAGCCACCGCAAGGTCATGGGTAACAAGGAGGATCGCACAGCCGAATTCGTCCCTCATTCGCCGAAACAATGTGAGCACCTGTGCCTGAACCGTCACGTCCAGCGCCGTCGTCGGCTCGTCGGCGATCACTAGCTTTGGCCTCCCGGAGAGGGCGATGGCCAGCATCACTCGTTGACGCAGGCCTCCCGAGAGCTCGTGCGGAAAGTCGCGTAAACGCCTCTGGCCATCGGGGATACCCACCGCCTCCAAGAGGCGCAGTACCTCTGCGGTGCTGCCAGCCACTTCATGCACTTGTCGACCGATCCGCATCGTGGGATCCAGTGAGGTCATCGGGTCCTGGAATACAGCTCCTAACGCGCGTTGACGAAGTCTGCGGCGTGCCGAGTCGTCTGCACCGTTGAGCTCCACGCCATCGACAGTCACGGTGCCGTCGACTTGTGCTGCGTGGGGAAGCAAACCCAACATCGAGAGGCCTAGCACCGTCTTACCGGATCCCGACTCCCCAACCAGCCCGACGATCTCTCCAGGCTCGATCCGAAGATCCACTCCGCGCAGCGCCTGCAGTTGGGAACCGTTGCGTGTAAACGACACGCGCAGTCCCGCGACATCCGCCACGGCGACCGGCCGCGATAACGCCACCGGCGACATAGGCATAGCGCCTGGCGTCCTGGTAGGTGGCGGAACCTCGGACATGAAGATCTAGACCCTGACCGACGGGGCGGCCCCGCCCACCGGTGGACGGTGCGGACCGTCATACGCGCGGAACGCCGCGACGATTTCCTCAGCCGAACGCAGCGCACCTGTCTGTAGGTATTCCATGGCCGCGAGCGAGGCGTCGTGCGCCGCCTGCGACGAACCTCCTACCGAATCAGCCGCGACGCGTACGCGATAGTCATGCTGATGCGCGTCGACGAACGTGTAGTGAACGCACACGTCAGTCAGCGCCCCGCAGAGGATCAGCGTTTTTGCCCGAAGTCCTTTGAGCAGAATCTCCAAATCCGTGCCGAAGAACGCTGAATAGCGCCTCTTTATGACGTGGTATTCATCTGGCAGTGGCGTCATGGCGGGCACTAGCTCGGTGTCCGGATCGTCTTCGACGCAGTGTACGTCCTCCGCGCCGTCGAGCTCTCGGCCGAAGTCAGCAAGGGTACGGCTGTGTCGTTCCTGGAGAAAAATGACCGGGATTCCAGCCTCCCGGGCAGCCATTAGCATGGCCACACTGTTCTCTACTCGTTCTGCGTAGCCACCCATCTGGGGGACCGCGTAGTTCTCGTTGTATCCAGCCACCTGATTGTCTATGGAGAGGAATACGGGTTGGCCGACGATGAGATCGCTCATTGCTCGTCCGTTCTTTCTCGAGGCGCCCTCATGGAGGCCTTTGAATGTGAAGTGGAGACGTCCCTGCATGCCTGAGTAGCTCGACTCGAACCTCGTACTGTCAGCCCGGTGTCGAGCACGATGTGCTGCGCCTTCGCAGGTCCCTCGCCCCTGATCCGATTACGCAACAGCCGCATCGCGAGAACACCCTGCTCGACTGTGGGGCGGGAGATCACAGTGAGCGGCGGACTGAGTAGCTCGGCAAGTTCTAGGTCGTCAAACCCCACTAGTGACAACTCCTCGGGGACTCTCACGCCCATGTGGTGCAGCGCGCGCAGCACCCCCGTCGACATGAGGTTGTTCGCCGAAAAAATCGCTGTGACCGGCAGGGGCAGGCCGAGAAGCCGAAGCGTCGCTTGATAGCCACTGTCATGCTTGAAGTCACCTACCTGGATCATCTCGGGATCCAGATCAACTCCAGCGGACGTCAGGGCGTCCATGAAACCCTCGTAGCGCTCGCGGCCGGGCGTACTGTCCAGAGGCCCACTGATGACACCGATACGTCGGTGACCGAGGCTCAGGAGGTGATCGGCAGCCTGCGCGGAGCCGCCTCTTGAGTCAACAAGCACCGAGTCGAGGTCGTCACAGCCATTGAGGCGTCGGTCGAGAAGGACGATAGGGACCCCCGCGCGGCGCAACTGTTCGGTGTTGTCTGAGTTCTCCCGAGCCGGTGCCAGAATCACCCCGTCGACCCGGCCGATCAGCCCGCCTAGGACGCTGCGCTCAAGCTCGACGCTCTCGTCAGTGTTGCTGAGAAAAACGTTCAACTCCAGTTGACGTGATACAGACTCCACACCTTTGACCACCGCGGCAAAAAAAGGATTGGACACATCAGGGACTACCAAGCCGACCGAGCCGGTTACTCCAGATTTGAGGCTGCGGGCGGTCGCACTCGCACGGAAGTCGAGCGCGGCAATCGTTGCCTCCACTGCTTCGACCTCACGGATCTTCTGACCCGCAAGGTGACGCGACACCGTGGTCGTGGAAACCCCGGCTATCCGCGCCACGTCAGCGATCGTCGCCATGCAGCGGACTGTAGACGATTACTGTGATCGTTACCAGTGCCTCCCAGAGAAGTGTCGTCATTGGGAGGACGCAGGCGTTCACGTGGCCCGGCGTCATGCAACCGCCACATAACCTCGTCCTGGCACTTGAGCGCGTGAGCATGACGTTGGCTGTAGTGCAATGCATTCTTCACTGTGTGCCTTTGTCTGAGCTGCGCAAACTAGGGTGGGGCGATGTGCCCGCGATATCATCTCTCACTGCCATCAACCTGCCCGACGTAGCCGATGACTGGTCGACTTGGCTCGACCAGCGTTGCAACGGGCAACTCGCCGAGGCAAGACGGCTGGTCGATCAGCTCAAGACCGGTTCGGGCGCCGGCTCGAGCGACGTACTGTCCCTTTGGAACGACGCGAACATCGCCCTAGCAAACGCCGCCTCAGTGGCCTCGCTGATCTCGCAGGTGCATCCAGACGACGTCATCCGAGCAGAGGCCGAGGTCGCAGAGCTGGAGGCAAGCCGCTTCATCAC